>CAZDSL010000123.1:5571-8367 GCA_964507655.1 uncultured Mycobacteriaceae bacterium
CCGGGCCCGCCCCACCTGCGGTGATCCGCCCTACACTGCGGCAAAAGGGGGTAGCGTACACCACCCCGCGGGGGTATCGTTGCACGGGTGCGCACGGGCCTCCGCCGCGGCGCGGCAGGCCCCCCGGCCGCCCGCCCACGGCGGCGCTCGGCGGTGTCTTGCGCCCCGCCGGTTCCCATGTTCACACCGCACTGCGTCGCGGGGGCGTCCCCTGCGTGAACAGCCGCTGAACACCCGACCAACTCACGTACGTGACCTTGCCCACGACTCCGCACAACTCTATTGACATTACCGAAGTACGTGACAGCATTCATTGGCGGGGTTCGCCGCCGACGGTTTCCACCGCGGCACGCAGCGACCGTTCCGGTTGCGCGGCCAGTGGCCGGGCCACCCGCACAGAACACATTTTTCTTATCGACGATCGACGGTGCCCTGCGCACCCAGTGAGGAGCTAGGAATGGACTGGCGCCACCGTGCCATCTGCCGCGACGAGGACCCCGAGCTGTTCTTCCCCGTGGGCACCAGCGGTCCCGCCATCGCGCAGATCCAGACGGCCAAGGCCGTGTGCGCCCGCTGCCCCGTCGCGAGCGAGTGCCTGGCGTGGGCCCTCGAGTCGGGTCAGGACGCCGGCGTCTGGGGCGGCATGAGCGAGGACGAGCGCCGCGCACTCAAGCGCCGCAAGGCCCGCGTGCGCACCCGCAGCGCGGTCTGATCCCGCCCCGGCACAGCCTTTCACGGGCGGGGCCGCACCCTCCATCGTGAGGGTCGGCCCCGTGCGTGCGTCCGGGCCGGCGTCACCCGCGCGCGCCGTCGTTGCCGCGCACGGCGGGCAGCCGCACCACGGCGTCCGTGCCGCCGCCCGCGGCGGGGCGCAGGGTGAACGCCCCCTCCAGGTCGGAGGCCACCAGCGTCCGCACGATCTGCAGCCCCAGCCGGGGCGACTCCTCCACGGCGAAGCCCTCGGGCACGCCGCCCCCGTCGTCGTGCACCGTCACCACCAGCTCGCGCGCCGACCGCTCCGCGGTGATCACCACCTCGCCGGCCCCCGCGTCGCCGCCGTAGCCGTGCTCCACCGCGTTCTGCACCAGCTCCACGAGCACCATCACCAGCGGTGTGGCGCGGTCGGCCCCCATCGAGCCGAGCGCCCCGGCGTGCCGGATGCGCGCGCGCCCGCCACCGGCCACCTCCGCCATGATCGGCGTCAGCCGCGCGAGCACCTCGTCGAGGTCGACGTCCTCGCCCACCGACATCGACAGCGTCTCGTGCACCAGCGCGATCGACGAGACCCGCCGCACCGCCTCCGCCAGCGCCGCCGTGACGTCGGGATCGTCGCTGCGCCTGCCCTGCAGCCGCAGCAGTGCGGCCACCGTCTGCAGGTTGTTCTTCACGCGGTGGTGGATCTCCCGGATCGTCGCGTCCTTGCTCAGAAGGGCGCGGTCGCGGCGCTTGACCTCGGTGACGTCGCGCACCAGCACCAGCGCCCCCGCCGCCGCGGCGGCCGTGCGCAGTGGCAGCGCCCGCATGAGGATCGTGGCGCCGCGGGTGTCGAGCTCGACGCGCAGCACGGTGCCGCGGACGAGGGTGTCGCGCAGCCGGTCGCCCGCCTCGCGGCCGTCGAGCGGATCCCACACCACCTCCTCGGTGACCGACGGCAGGTCGCGGCCCACCAGCTCCACCGACAGGCCCATGCGGTGGAACGCCGACTGGGCGTTGGGGCTGGCGTACGCGACGTGCCCCGACGGGTCGAGGCGGATGAGGCCGTCGCCGGCGCGCGGGCTCGAGTGGGCGCTCGAGTCGGCCTCCGGCGGCGGGAAGGTGCCCTCCGCGGTCATCTGCTGCAGCAGGGCGGCGCTGTCGCCGTAGACGGCCTCCAGCGGGCTGGGCACGCGCGGACGGACCCCGGCCGTCACCGCCGTGACCACCCCCACCGTGCGCCCCTCCCAGCGCACCGGCACCGCCGACACCCGCGCCTCCCGCGTGACGCCCGGGACGGCGACGATCCCCGTGACCACCTCGCCGTCCGCCCACGCGCGGCGCAGCAGCGGCGCCAGCGCCGAGGACGGCCGCGAGCCGACCTCGTCGCGCTGGTACACGGTGGAGGCGGTGGTGGGGCGGCACTGCGAGACGCACACGAGCGCCGGGCCCCGCGCCCCCTCAGGCCCGCCCGCGCGGCGCACCCACAGGAGCTGGTCGCCGAAGCTCAGGTCGGCCAGCAGCTGCCACTCGCCCACCAGCCGCTGCAGGTGGCCGGCGGCGCCGCCGTCCAGGTCGGTGTGCCGCGCGAGCAGTTCGCTGAGCGTCGACATCACGCCCGCCGCCGCGGGAACGGGCCCGATCCGGCCCGGATGTGCACCGGCATGGTCGCTCCTCGAGGACGTGCGGCTGCTGCGGCCGGCCTCCCCTCGCCGCGGGGCCGCCGGCCGACTCAATCGAACCACACCGCGGCGGGCGTGCGACAATGGTCGGCGGTGGCGCGCCGCCCCGCGGGCGGGTGCGCCATTGCCCCGTAGACGAGAGGTAACGATCATGAGCAAGCGCGGACGAAAGCGTCGCGATCGCAAGAAGAAGGCCGCGAACCACGGCAAGCGCCCCAACAGCTGACCGTGGGCACGGCGAGGGGCCCCGGCGGGGCACGCACCCGGGCCCCGCGCCCCGTCTTACCCGGGGGTGAGCGGGGGCGCGCGGCCGGCGACGTGGCGGGGGACGGGGCCCGGGTCGGCCGCCCGGGCCCCGGTGGCCGCCGCCAGCGCACGAACCACGGCCTGCTCGCCGTCGGCGGGCGGGGTGTCGGCCGGC
>CAZDSL010000124.1:0-8302 GCA_964507655.1 uncultured Mycobacteriaceae bacterium
CGCGAGCGCGCTTCACGAACTGACTCGTGCGCTGCGGGTGCGCGGGCGATCGCCGACTCCCATGGGCACCGGCTCCCCGGTGAGCCAGTCCGTGATCGATCCGGGTTCGCAGACGCGCAGGTCGCGCCGACCGGTGCGCCGGGCGATCCAGCCGAGGTCGATCATGCGGGTCATGATCGCGGCACCGAGCGCACCGGCGAGGTGGTGCCGCTGCTCCGACCAGTCCATACACGCCCGGACGAGCGGTCGCCTCCCGGAACGCAGGCCACCGAGGTCGATCCCGATGCTCCCGAACACCGCCTCCGCGGACGGGCCCGGAGTGTAGGGGGCAGCTTTCACCGGGGCGCTCAGCTCATCCCCCGGAGCCGGCGCGGTGCCGTCCACGCCGTCTCCGCGGACGAGCGCGTCGCGCTCGAGGAGCCCGGCGAGCAGATCGACGCCGAGGGTGCCCGCGACGTGGTCGTAGCAGGAGCGGGCGACCCGCAGCCGCTGCCAGGAGTTCACCGCGGAGAGACCTTCCGGCGGTTCCGTTGCGGCCAGCGGGAGGAGCGCCTCGATGGCGGCGATGACGCGCGGGTCGGTGATGCGGAAGCGGCGGGTGCGCCCAGAGGCCTCGACGGCGACGAAGCCCGCCGCTTCCAGGCGCGCCAGGTGCGAGCTGGCGGTCGACGCCGCGACTCCGGCGATCCGGGCCAGGTGCCCGGCCGGGCGTGCGGCGCCGTCGACGAGTTCGATGAGCATCCTGGCACGGGAGCGGTCGGCGAACAGCTCCGCGACCGCGGCCAGATCGGGCTGGGCTTCCATGCACCCAGTATCCGGCCGGCATCCTTCGACGGGCATCGAACGATTCGGGCTCCACGCTGGACGGCATGAGACGACAGCCCCCGTGCCCACCTGAGCCTGACGGCGGCGGGAGCCCGTTGCTGCTGACGGTGCTGTGCGTGCCGATGTTCCTCGTCCTGCTCGACGTGCTCGCGATGAACGTCGCCCAGCCCGCCCTCGGCAGCGCATTCGGCGTCCCGCGCGGCGAGTGGTCGCTGCTCGTCGACGCGTACACCGTTCCGCTCGCGGTGGGACTGCTCCCCGCGGGGTGGTTCGTCGACCGGCTGGGGCCGCGCCGCGTGCTCATCCCGGGTCTGGCCCTGTTCGCCGCAGCGTCCGGGATCGGGGCTGCCGGGTGGTCGTGGGATGCGGTGATCGCCGCCCGCGCGACGCAGGGGCTCGCGGCGGCGGCGATGCTCCCGGCAGGGCTCGCCGCGCTCACGACGGTGTGGGCCGAGGCTGCATCGCGGGCGAGGGCGCTGGGGGTCTGGGCAGGGGTCAGTGCGGCGGCGACCGCCGTCGGCCCCGGCGTCGGCGGGTTGCTCGTCGCGGCCCTGGACTGGCGCGCGGTGTTCTGGGTCAACGTGCCCCTCGCCGTGGCGGCCCTCGCCGGTGTCATCAGGCTCCTGCCTGCCGGGCCTCCCGCCCTCGAGCGCGGGAGGCCCGGGCGTCTGCGGCCGTTGATCACCTCCGTGCTCGCCGCGGCCGTCATGACCAGCGGCGCCAACGGCACGCTGCAGGTCGTCACCGTCCATCTCCAGGACGAACTGCACCTCGGCTCCGGCTTCGCCGGGGCGGTGCTGCTGCTGGCTACGGTGCCGTTCGTTCTCCTCGGCCCCGCCAGCGGGCAGACTGGCCATACGCTACGGCCGCCGCACCGTCGCCGCCTGCGGCCTGCTCCTCGGCGGGCTCGGGCTCCTCACGCTCGGCCTCCGCTCCGGTGTGCCGGGCCTCGTCCCCGCCCTGCTCGGGATCGGCGTCGGCCTGGGCCTGATGACCGCGGCGATCGTCGGCGAGACGATGGCGGCCTGGCCCGCCCGTCCCGGCATGGCCGGCGGCCTCAACAATGCGCTCCGCCAGCTCGGCACCAGCGTCGGTGTGGCCGTCGGGGGCGCCTTCACGCTGCACGCCACGGGCGGCCCGTTGCTGGCGCAGACGGGACTGACGGCCGGACTCTGGTGGATCGCCGGCGCGGCCCTCGTCCTCGTGGGATTCGATCGGCGCCCTGGCCTCCTGCAGCCGCCTCGCGACGGCCACGAAAGGCGGTCCCCGCACGGCGCGAAGGCGGCGGGGGCCAATGGGATCCAACCCCGGCACCGGCGCCCCTGATCCGAGCGCCTGCTCCCCCGAACAGCGGGGGATCCGGCGCGCGGACCGGGTAGGCGGTGCTCGGACCTGGGCGCGGCCCTGCGCTCGGCAGCCCCCCCGAAACGACCGATGCCGGGGCACCCCCTGCGAGGGTGCCCCGGCATCGTCCCGGGTGGAGCTGAGGGGAATCGAACCCCTGACCTACTCGATGCGAACGAGTCGCGCTACCAACTGCGCCACAGCCCCGGGGCGGTCTTGTGGACCGCTGGGAAAAACAATAGCAGGTCGATCGACAAGCGCGAAATCGGCCCGTGGCCTGCGGTTTTACTGCCCCGACGCGCGGCGGAGCGGCTCCGTCGCGGCGTCGGTGTAGTGCGGCAGATGCTCGAAGGCCGGGTCTTCGTCGTCCGCCTCGAGCACCACCACGCCGCTGCGGCGCGGGCGGCCCGGCACGGTGGCGCGGGTGCGCCTGTCGGCGTGCGCCTGCGTGCGCGACTTCTGCAGCCGCGCCATGCGCCGACGGCGGATCTCCTGCTCCAGCCGCACCTGCCGGCGCAGGTACGTCAGGTACACGCCCAGCCCCGCCACCGCCAGGACCGCGACCCACCAGAACAGCGAGGTGACGAGGAACGCCAGCACCGCGGCGGCCACCGCACCGCCCGCCAGCCCCAGCACCGCGCGCTGGCGGGTGCGATACCGCGCGGCGCTGGCGATGGCGTCGGCCTGCGGATCGAATCCGCCGCGTCCCCTGCGGCGCGGCGGCGCCTGCGCCACAACAGCTGTGTCCTGTCCGGCGCTGTCCTGCTCGGCAGTGCTCTGTTCGGCGCCGTCGGGTTCGGTGCCGTCACGCTCCGGCGCCTCGGCCTCTCGGGGCGCCTCCCCGGCCTGGGCCTCGCCGGCCTGGGCATCGGGGGCCTGCGCCTCGGTGGTGTGCACGCCGGGGTCCTGCTCCTCGGCGGCGGCCGCATCAGCCACCACCTCGGCGTCGAGGATCTCCTCGGCCGGGTCGGCGTCGTCCGCTCGGGTAGTGCCGGTGTCCATCTGAGCCTCCGCTCGCGCGGTGTCCTGGTCTTCGGGCTTCCTGAGGCGCGCACGGCGCTGTTCCTCGGTGGGCCGCCAGTGCGGGTCGCCCGCGTGACCGGCGGCGGGGCCGCGCCGCGCCGGGCGCGTCACCCCTCCACGGTGGAGCACGCGGGTGGCCAGCGTCGCCTCGCCCGTGCGCCGCACGGGCGATCGGCGGCCGGTGACCATCGGGAACAGCACGAAGATCCACACGACGACCAACCCGATCCACACAAACGAGTTAGGCACCCGGCGAACCCCACTTCCGCTCCTCCTGCGCCTGCACGCGCAGCCGTGACCATCAGGCTAGATGTTCCGCGGGCCCGTCCGTCCGTGCCACGCCGGGGGACTCCCGGAGAACACACGCAACATCAGTAACACCCGCCCCATCAGTCTGCCGTGTTCAGCACCATTCCGCACGTCCGGAGCGCACCAGCCGGGCCGACGCCGTGTCGGTCTGCTCCTCGACCGTCAGCCCCACCAGCAGGTGATCGCGCCACGCCCCGTCGACGTCGAGGTAGCGGCGCAGCAGACCCTCCTCGCGGAACCCCGCCCGGGCCAGCACCGCCCTGCTCGCGGCGTTCTCGGGACGCACCGTGGCCTCGAGCCGGTGCAGCCCCACCCGGTCGAAGCAGTGGTCCACGGCCAGCGCGACGGCCGCCGACGCGACGCCCCGGCCCGCGATGCCGCTGGTCACCCAGTACCCGATCCATGCGGAGCGCAGCGGCCCCCGCACCACGTTTCCCACCGTCAGCTGGCCGCAGTAGCGGCCGTCCACCTCGATCACCATCGGGAGCAGCGCCCCGTGCCGCGCCGCCGCACGCAGCCGCAGGCAAATGCCGGGCCACTGCGCAGGCCGATGCCGCACCGTCCACGGGTCGCCTCCGGTGGGCTCCCACGGCCGCAGGTATTCCTCGTCGCGGATGCGCGTGCGGCTCCACTCGCGGGCGTCGCGCAGGCGCACGGGCCGCAGCTCCACCGCGCCGGCGCCCACCCGCAGCCCGGACAGCCGCGCGGGCCAGCCGGGATGCTCGGACCGCTCCCCCGCCCCCAGGCGCCGCCCCGTCGCCGACACCGGGGCCGCCTAGCCCCGCTGCGCCAGGAACAGCACCTCGACGTCGTCGCCGGTGTCGACGGAGGTGGTGTCGGGCGGGACGGTGACCAGGCAGTTGGCCTCGGCGAGCGTCGCCAGCAGGTGTGAGGATGAACCGGCCGCCCCGCCGAGGGCCTGCACCAGGTACTCGCCGGTGGTCTCGTCGCGCATGAGCTGCCCGCGCAGGTAGGCCTTGCGTCCGCCGATCGAGCTGATCGGCGCCACCGCGCGCGCCCGCACCACCCGCCGCATCGGCTGGCGCCGGCCCAGCGCGATGCGGACGAGCGGGCGCACCATCACCTCGAACACGACCAGCGCGCTCACCGGGTTGGCGGGCAGCAGGAACGTGGGCACCCGCTCGTCGCCGAGCAGGCCGAACCCCTGCACCGAGCCGGGGTGCATGGCCACGCGCGTGACCTCCATGCTGCCCAGCTCGGCGAGCGTGTCGTGGTAGCGCTCGGTGGCGGCGCCGCCCGCCGCGCCCGCGATCACGACGATCTCGGAGCGCAGCAGGTAGCTCTCCACCGTGTCGCGGAACTCGGCCGGATCGTTGCCCGCGATGCCCACGCGCGACACCTCGGCGCCCGCGTCGCGGGCCGCTGCCGCCAGGGCGTACGAGTTGACGTCGAACACCTGCCCCGTGCCCGGCGTGCGGTCGATGTCCACCAGCTCGCCGCCCACCGAGATCACGGCGACGCGGGGACGCGGATGCACCAGCACCTTGTCGCGCCCCACCGCCGCGAGCAGCCCCACCTGGGCGGGCCCGATGATGGTGCCGGTCTTCACGGCGATGTCGCCGGGCTGGACGTCGTCGCCCGTGCGGCGCACGTACGCCCCCGACAGCACCGGCTGATAGACGGCCACGCGCGCGTGCCCGCCGTTGGTCCAGCCCGCGGGCAGGACCGCGTCGGCGAGCGTGGGCAGCGGCGCCCCCGTGCGCACCCGCACCGCCTGACCGGGCTGCAGACGCGTGGGCCGGCGCGACCCGGCCGACACCTCGCCGACCACCGGCAGCGTCAGCTCCTGCACGGTGCCGTCGGGCCCGGCACGGCCGGTGTCGGCGTCGCGCACGTCCACGCTGCGCACGGCGTACCCGTCGATCGCGGCCTGGTCGAAGCCCGGCAGCGGGCGGGTGGCCACGACCTCCTCGGCGCACAGCAGTCCCTGCGCCTCGGAGATCGCGACGCGTACGGGCCGCGGCGCGACGGCGGACGCCGTGACGCGGCTCAGCTGCTCCTCGACCGAACGCACGCGGCTGTCCCCTTCCCTGCCCTCGACCAGGCGGTCCTTGTCGTCTCACCCATCCGCCGGCGCCCGCCCGCGGCGGACCGGCCCGACGGTACCCGGCTCAGCCCCGCGCGGGGGCCGCTGCGGCGCCCTGCTCCACGCCCAGGCGCTCCAGCAGCCAGGATCGCAGGTCGGCGCCGTAGTCGTCGGATTCCAGCGCGAAATCGACCGCGGCGCGCACGTAGCCGCCGGGATTGCCGAGGTCGTGCCGGCGGCCGTGGTGCACCACCACGTGCACCGGGTGGCCCTCGTCGATGAGCAATGCGATCGCGTCGGTGATCTGCAGCTCGCCGCCCGCGCCCGGCTCTATGCGCCGCAGCGCGTCGAACACGGCGCGGTCGAGGATGTAGCGGCCCGCCGCGGCGAGCGACGACGGCGCGTCCTCCGGGGCCGGCTTCTCGACCATGCCGGTGACCCGCAACACGTCCTCGCCGGCGCCGGGCACGGGCGCCACCGCGAACACCCCGTAGGCGCTGACCTGATCGGGCGGCACCTCGAACGCGCACAGCACCGACCCGCCCCGTTCGCGGCGCACCTCGGCCATCCGCTCGAGCACGCCGGTGGGCAGGACGAGGTCGTCGGGCAGCAGCACCGCCACGGCCTCCTCGTCGTCGGCGAGCGCCGGCTCGGCGCAGCCGATCGCGTGGCCGAGGCCGTGCGGCGACGGCTGCACCGCCGATTCCACCTCGATCAGCGCGGGCGCCCGGCGCACCTTGGCCAGCAGCTCGGTCTTGCCGCGCTCGGCGAGCGTCGCCTCGAGCTCCGGATCGGAGCGGAAGTGGGCGACCACCCCGTCCTTGCCCTCATTGGTGATGATCACCAGCCTGCGCGCGCCCGCGTCGGCCGCCTCCGCGGCGACCAGTTCGATGCCGGGGGTGTCCACCACCGGCAGCAGCTCCTTCGGCACCGTCTTGGTGGCGGGAAGGAATCGGGTGCCCAGCCCCGCGGCGGGCACGATGGCCGTGCGGAACGGGCCCGCCGGCGCCCGCGATGCTCCTGCCGGCGCCTGGGCCGCACTCCGAACTGTCATACCCCTACCCTAACGATTGGTCGATGCGCCCCCGCGGCCGATCGTGGCCGCACGGCCCGCGACCGAGGCCCGTCGGCCCCTCCCGGGCCGCTCTCATTCCGAACAGGACGGTAGCCGATGACCGCCGACCTCCCCGCGCACGGCGCACCCTCCGGCGCGTCCGGCGACGACCCCGCCGCGGT
This sequence comes from uncultured Mycobacteriaceae bacterium, assembly GCA_964507655.1. GTDB lineage: Bacteria > Actinomycetota > Actinomycetes > Mycobacteriales > Mycobacteriaceae > Tomitella. Next base: position 6,785 of record CAZDSL010000124.1, read on the forward strand.
GAAGGCCGCGTGGCGGCGCAGGCTGCGGGCGCAGCGCGCCGCCGCGTCCCCGCACACCCGGCACGCCGAGGCGCGTGCGCTCGCCGCCCACTGGCGCAGCGGGGTGCTCGCGGGGCTGCCGCGCGGGGCCACGGTGTGCGCGTACGTGCCCATGGAGCCCGAGCCCGGATCGGTGACGCTGCTCGACGACGCCCGCACCGCCGGGGCCCGCGTGCTGCTGCCGGTGACGGGCGACCCGGGCCCGCTGCACTGGGCCGAGTACCGCGGCGAGGACGCGCTGCGCCCGGCCCGCTACGGCCTGCGCGAACCGGACGGCCCGGTGCTGCCGCCCTCCGCCGTCGCCGAGGCCGCGGTGATCCTCGTCCCCGCCCTCGGCGTCGACCGCCGCGGCGTGCGGCTGGGCCGGGGCGGCGGCTACTACGACCGCACGCTGCCCCTGGCCGCCGACGACGCCGAGCTGATGTGCCTGGTGCGCGACGACGAACTCGTCGACCGGCTGCCCGACGACCCGCACGACGTGCCGGTGACGGCCGTACTCACGCCCGGCCGCGGCATCGTCCGGCCGGACCGGCGCCGCGCCGCGCGGGAACAACCTCTACCATGAAGACGTTGGCACTCTTGTAAACGGAGTGCCAGAGCGCCGCGGCGCTCCAGCGCAGCCCTCCGGCAGGGCCCGTCTCCCGAGCCGTCCGAGAGCTCCGCAGCGTCACCAGACCGCCGCACCACGTGCGGCCCACACCGGGAGGTTGCCCGTGCCCACTTACTCGTACGCCTGCACCGAATGCGGCAACAGCTTCGACATCGTGCAGAAGTTCAGCGACGACACGCTGACGGTCTGCAGCGACTGCGGCGGCCGGCTGCGCAAGCTGTTCAACTCCGTGGGCATCGTGTTCAAGGGCAGCGGGTTCTACCGCACCGACAGCCGCTCGGGCTCGGTCCCCTCCGGCTCGTCGTCGGCGTCGTCGTCCGACTCGTCCGATTCGTCATCCTCCGGATCGAAGTCGGAGTCGTCTTCGTCCTCCTCCACCCCCGCCCCGGCGGCCTCCGGCTCCGCCGCGAGCTGAGCCCGGGCCCCGGGCACACCGGCCCCGCAGAGCCGGCGCGGTTATCCACAACCGCGCCGGCTCTGCCGCGTCTGAGGCCGTCCGCGCGCGTACGGTGGGCGGCGCGGCCCCGCGGGCGGGCCGCGCGTTCCGGGGGGAGCGCTGGGGGAACGATCGGGGGCCACGGTGCACGAGGGGGGCGGACGCGACGGATCCCGTCGCGGGGGAATGCAGGGCGCGGGGATACGGGGCGCGGGGATACGCGGCACCGCACCCTCGCGCGGAGACGGTCATCGCACGCGGCCGCTGCACGCCACACCGGTCGAGCGGCTGCGCGCGGCCTGCGCGCCCGGCTGGCGCCGCACGATGATCCTGCGCCGGGCGGCCGCCGCGGCCATGCTCGCAGCCGCGGTGGTGCTGATGTTCCGGGGCGACCCGGCCGCACGCGCGGTGCCGGTGCTGGTGGCGGCGCGGG
>CAZDSL010000125.1:0-8199 GCA_964507655.1 uncultured Mycobacteriaceae bacterium
GGGCGCCGGCTCGGGCGCAGCGGCCGCCGGGGGCTCAGGCGCCGGCTCGGGCGCATCGTCGGTCATGGCCCGATTCAACCGCACCCGCGCAGATACGTGCGCACGTAGCCGGGCAGGCGCCGGGCGGGCACGGGCCGCGGCCAATCGTCGGGACGGAACAGCGCGTCGGTCCCCCCGTCGACGAAAATGACGCTGCCGCACAGGAAGTCGGCGGCGTCGGTGAGCATGAACCGCGCCCACGCGGCCAGCTGCTCCGGCCGGCCGAACCCGCCCGCGGGGATGGGGAAGCGCCGCGCCGCGCGCCCCTCGCGCGGATTGTCGAGCTGCTGCTGCAGCAGCGGGGTGAGCACGGCGCCCGGTGCCAGCGCGTTGAGCCGGATGCCGGCGCCCACCCACTGCGGCGTGACGGCGGTGCGGCGCACCCAGCGGCTCACCGCGATCTTCGACGCCGCGTACATGATCGCGGCGCGGCCGGGCCCCAGGAGCCGGATGCTGCGCAGCGCCTTGTCGGTGTCGCCGGCCAGCAGCGCGCGGACGGTGCGGCGCGGCACCAGCGGCGTCGTGGTGGTGGAGTTGCTGGCGATCACCACCGCCTTGCCCGGGGTGCCCGCGGCGAGCGCGGGGCGCCAGCGCTCCAGCAGCTCCACCACGCCCAGGTAGTTGACCTGCGCGAGCAGTGCGGGACGCTCGGGCCCGCCGCCCGCGGGGCCCACGCCCGCCGCGAGCACGGCGCCGTCGAGCGATCCGCCCGCGGCGTCGAGCACCCCGGCGGCCGCGGCGGCGCGACCGGCCGGCGTCGCCCGGTCGGCGGGCTCGGCGGCGTCGCGCAGGTCGACGCCGATCACCGTGTGCCCGTCGGCGCGCAGCAGCTCGGCCACGGCGCGGCCCATCCCGGAGGCCGACCCGGTGACGGCGTACACCCCCGGCATGCTCACGCCCCTTCGACGAGCACGCAGCGGGTGCGCGAGTAGATGGTGGGCATGCAGCGGTTGCAGTGGATGCACAGCGACCGCGCGGCGTGGTCGGCCTCGAGGCGGCCCACCAGGTCGGGCTCGCGCAGCAGCGCACGGCCCATCGCGACGAACTCGAAGCCCTCCGCCATCGCCGTCGACATGCCGTCGTAGTCGGTGACGCCGCCCAGCAGGATCAGCGGCATGTCCACCGCGGCCCGGAACTGCCTCGCCATCTCGAGCATGTACAGCGGCTCGTACGGGTAGTACTTGAGGAAGAAACGGCCCACCGCGTGCAGGCCCGCGCGCTGCGGCTGCGGCATGGCGTTGGCGAAGTCGCGCACCGGCGCGTCGCCGCGGAACAGGTACAGCGGGTTCTTCAGCGAGCTGCCGCAGGTGAGTTCCAGCGCGTCGAGCGTGGCGTCCTCCTCGAGCCACTGCGCCACCTGCAGCGATTCGTCCAGCCAGAACCCGCCCGGCACGCCGTCGTCCATGTTGAGCTTGGCCGTCACGGCGATCTCGCCGTCCACCTCGTCGCGCACGGCCCGGGCCACCTCGCGCGCCACCCGGGCGCGGTTGCGGAGCGGCCCGCCGTAGTCGTCCTTGCGCTTGTTGATGGCGGGGCTGAGGAACGAGCTGGTGAAGTAGTTGTGCCCGAAGTGGATCTCGACGGCGTCGAAGCCGGAGTCGACGGCCAGGCGGGCGGCGCGCGCGTGGTCGCGGGTGATGCGCGCGATGTCGGCCTTGGTGGCCTTGCGGGTGACGCGCAGGCTCAGCGGGCTGATCTGGGTGCTGGGCGCCAGCGCGGTGGCCCGGTTGGACTTGGCGTTGGCGACGGGGCCGGCGTGCCCGATCTGCGCGGAGACCTTGGCGCCCTCGGCGTGCACGGCGTCGGTGAGCCGGCGCAGGCCCGGCACCGCGGCGGGGCGCATGTAGATCTGGTGGCGGTCGGTGCGGCCCTCGGGCGAGGCGGCGCAGTAGGCCACCGTGGTCATGCCCACGCCGCCGGCGGCGACGGCCCGGTGGAACTCGATGAGGTCGTCGGTGACGAGCGCGTCGGGCGTGGCGCCCTCGAAGGTGGCCGCCTTGATGGTGCGATTGCGCAGCGTGATGGGGCCCAGCTGCGCCGGCGCGAAGACGTCGGAGGCGGGGCGGCCGGCGGGCCGGGTGCGGGGATGTTCTGTCGTCACGGTTCCTCCTGGGTGCGCGCCGTGCTAGGTTCCGAGGCCGATGGCCTTTTCGATGCCAGTGGGATCGTAATAGCGCTGGAATCGCAACCTAGCACGGCGGGAACGGGGACGGAAGATGCAGATCGCAGTGACCGGCGGGACGGGATACCTCGGGGCGCACACCGTGCGCGCGCTGCTGGAGGGCGGGCACGCGGTGCGGCTGATGCTGGCGCCGGGGGAGAGCTGCGAGCCGCTGCTGGAGCGGTTGCGCGGCAGCGGCTCGCTGGAGACGGTGCGCGGCGACGTGCGCGAGGAATCGGACGTGGCGGCGCTGCTCGACGGCTGCACGGCGCTGCTGCACGCGGCGGGCGTCGTGGGCACCAGCGAGCGGCAGACCGCGCTGATGTGGCAGATCAACGCCTACGCCACCGAGCGGATCCTCGGCCGCGCGGCGGAGCTGGGGCTCGACCCGATCGTCAACGTCAGCAGCTACAGCGCGCTGTTCCCGTCGCCCACCGGCGTCATCACCCCCGACACGCCCACCGCGCCGGGCCGCAGCAGCTACGCCAAGACCAAGGGCTACGCCGACGTCGCCGCCCGCCGGCTGCAGGCGGAGGGCGCGCCGATCACCGTCACGTACCCGTCGAGCGTGGTGGGGGCGCCGCTGGACACCGCGCCCGGCGTCACCGAGCGGGGCTGGGCGCCGATCACCCGCTTCGGCGTGGGGCCGTCGGTGCGCGGCGGCATGCAGATGGTGGACGTGCGCGACGTGGCCGCGGTGCACGCCGCGCTGATGGAGCCCGGCCACGGCCCGCGCCGGTACATCTGCGGCGGCGAGATGCTCACCTTCGACGACATGGTGGACGCGCTGGCGGAGGGGATGGGCCGGCGGATCCGGCGGGTGCGGCTGGCGCCGTCGGTGATGCGGCTGCTGGGGAGGATCGGCGACGTGGCCGGCTCGCGCATCGACATGGCCGACGGGCTGAGCTACGAGGCCGCGCTGCTGCTCACCGCGGCGACACCCACGGACGACTCGGCGACGCGGCGCGACCTGGGCATCGCCTGGCGCGACCCCCGCGTGGCCATCGCCGAATCGGTGCGGGCGGCGCGGGAGCGGGAGGGGGCCGCCGTGGGGTGACGTGCGGGCGGTGCTGGGCGGTGGTGCCCGTGCGGTGACCGGTCTGACGTTGCCGCCGGTGCGGGGGCGTGAGACGCTCCAGGTGAGCCCGGCGATCGGGCTCCCGGACGAGGGGTGCTGTACCCGGCGCGCGACAAGACGGCCCGAGGAGGTCGTCGTGTCGTGGATCGTTCTGGTGCTGTCGGGCGCGCTCGAGGCGGTGTGGGCCACCGCCCTGGGCAGGTCGGCGGGATTCACCCGTCTCGTCCCCTCGGTGGTCTTCGCCCTCGGTCTCGTCGCGAGCATGTCGGGCCTGGCCTACGCGATGCGCGGGCTGCCGGTGGGCACCGCCTACGCGGTGTGGGTGGGCATCGGCGCGGTGCTCACCGTCGCCTACGCGGCCGTCACCGGGCAGGAGCCGCTCTCGGCGCTCAAGGTGGTGTTCCTGCTGATGATCGTCGCGGGGATCGTGGGGCTCAAGCTGGCGCACTGACGGGCTCGACGCCGGTGACGTGCGCGGCCGTGACGGGCTTGGGCGCGGCGCCGCAGCTCGCCGCCCGAGGCGGAAGCCGCTCGGTGCGGGTGCTCGCCCGCCAGCGCCGGCCGTCGCGGTGGACGACGGTGCGCTCGCCGTCGTCGGCGCGAGGGGGATCGACGACGGCGAGCGCGCCCAGCGGAACGTGCTCGCCCGCAAGGAGCCCGCGCACCGCGAGCTCGGCCACCTGCCCGCGGGCGTCCCAGCAGCTGCGCCCGCGCAGCCCGGCCCCCGGCAGGCGCCCCGCCGCGATGCCGCGCACCGCGTCCGCCGCCTCGGCGGCGGTCACCCGCCCGTAGGAATAGCCGGTGGGCAGCACGATCATCGACGGCGCGAAGCGGTGGCCGCCGGTGTGCGAGCACTCCCACACGTGCGCGGCCAGGGCCGGCGGGAGCGCGGCGTCGGCCAGGGCCCCGTCGATGCTCAGCGCCTCGGCGATGGGCCGGCCGCCGATCGCGCAGCACACGTCGCGGCGGCCGTGCGTGCACACCAGCGTGACCGGGTCGGTGACGGGGCGGCCCGGCGGCGGGCCGGGGTGCGGCCCGGGCGCGGCCCAGGACAGGTCGAGCTCGAGCAGGTCCCACGGCGAGTCGACGGTGAGCCGGGCGCAGCGCGCGTGCGCGGGATGCGACTGCGCCAGGTACACGGTGCGCCCGCCGGCGATCGCCGCCCCCTCCCTGCCGTGCCGGCGGATGAGCATGAGCCGCAGCCCGGCCGCGTCCAGGCGCTCGCGCAGCAGCGGCGTGAGCGCGGGCCCCAGCGCGGTGCCGTCGAGCACGTCGCGGCCCCACGGCGACGGGTGCTCCAGGCACACCCAGCCGCCCACGCGGGTGGCGGTGCCGGCCAGCGGCTCGTCGCGCGCCGACAGCGCCGAGCAGCGCGCGGCCGGCCCGGGTGGCGTCAGGGGCGCCTCGCCCGTCCCGAGCGGCGGGGTGGATCCGGGTGCGCGGCTCACAGGAAGCAGTGCCCCTCGCCGCGGTAGGTGTGCGTGACCTCCTGCACCTCGCCGCCGCGCACCAGGTGCACCTCGTCGAAGCGCTCGAGCAGCTCGCCCGACTTGGCGTGCCGCAGCCACACCCTGTCGCCGAAGCGGAGCCCCGCGGCGCCGTGCAGCGGCGTCTGCACCTCGCCGGCGCCCTCGTCGCGGTCGAACGTGAGGCCCGCCGGCAGCGCGGGCACGGGGGAGCGGTCGGCGCCCGTGGGGCCCGAGGCGATGTAGCCGCCGCCGAGGATCGTCGCGACGGTGGGCGACGGCCTGCGGACCACCGGCATCGCGTAAGCGGCGGCCGGCTCGAGCCGCAGCGAACGGTAGCGGTCGAACAGCAGCGGGTCGAACAGGCCCGAGCCCGCCGACAGCTCCGTGGCCGCGCCCACCGCCGACGTGCGCTGCAGGCTGCCGGTGCCGCCGCCGTTGACGAGCTCCAGCGGCGCCGCGCCGTGGTCCGCCAGCACCTGCGCGATGGCCGCGAGCACCAGCGGCAGGCGGCGGCCGATCTCGCGCAGCGACGCCGCCTGCATGCCGCGCACCGCGAGCTGGCGCAGGGGGCGGCCGGGGACGATGTCGCCGACGCCCGCGATGTGCCCCTCGTAGGCGAGCACCGATGTGAGCGTCAATCCCGGTGTGGCGCAGACGAGCTCGGCCAGCTCGGCGGCCTGCCGGGGCGTGCGCACGGGCGAGCGCTTGGGGCCGATCCGCACCCGCCCGCCCAGCGGCCACCAGCCCAGGTCGATCTCCATGCACACCGGCAGCGTCTCGCCCATCGTGTGCCGGGCGAGGAACTCCACGTGCTCCGGCGAATCGACCAGCAGCCGGATGCGCGCGCCCGTGGCGGACGCCGTCTCCACCGTCTCCTCCACCGCGGCGCCGTCGGCGGTGGGGTAGGCGACGAGGATGTCGTCGATGCCGTGCCGCGCCAGGTGGCACGCCTCCGCGGGCGTGAACGCCAGCACGCCGCGGAAGCCCGGGTGCTCGCGCAGCACGTAGCGGATCAGCTCGGTGCAGCGGATCGACTTGCTGGCCAGGCGGATCGGCAGCCCGCCGGCCGCCGCCACGAGGAAGCGGGCGTTGGCGTCGAGCGCGTCGAGGTCCACCGCGGCCAGCGGCGCGGCGACGGCACGGGTGGCCGCCTCGAGCCGGCGCAGGCTCGAGGGCGGGGCGGGGGTGCGCGTCACCTCACTCCTCGCGGATGACGATGCCGTCGTCGTCGCTGTAGAGCATGTGCCCGGGGGTGAACTCGACGCCGCCGAAGCGCACCGGCACGTCGCGCTCGCCGTCGCCCGTCTTGGTGGACTTGCGCGGATTGGTGCCCAGCGCCTTGCAGCCGATGTCGAGGGTGCCGATGATCGCGCTGTCGCGGATGGCGCCGTGCACGATCAGCCCCGCCCAGCCGTTGTTCATGCCCAGGCCGGCGATCACGTCGCCCACCAGCGCGGTGTGCAGCGAACCGTCGCCGTCCACCACCAGCACGCCGCCGTCGCCCGGCTCGCCCAGCACCTTCTTGAGCAGGGCGTTGTCCTGGAAGCACCGGACGGTGGTGATGCGCCCGGAGAAGCGGCGGCGTCCGCCGAACTGCGTGAACTGCGTGTCGCAGCTGCGCACCTCGGGGCCGATCTCGTCGACCAGGTCGGCGGTGGCGGGCACGTCGGGCAGGGCTTCGGTCATCGTTTCTCCCCGTGTGGCGTGATGCGGCGCCGGGCGCGGCGCCGCCGGTCCTGCCTGAGACTCTAGGACGATCCGGGCCGGCGCGGGCGGGCGGCGGGTCAGCGCGAGTAGTCGCGGAACGTCAGGGCCGCCCCGGCGATGCCGATGAGGAACAGCGCCACGTACACCGGCACACGCACCGCCATGCCCACGCCGGCGGTGGTGATGATCGTGCCCACCACCATGACGCCGATCATCATCGCCACCCCGTACGCCGGGGTGCGCTGCGGATGATCGCCGCGTGCCATCCCTCCAGTGTGCGCGGCGCCGGGCGGGGAGCGCCACAGCCGGCGCCGCGCGGGGGTGTCAGTCCTCCCGGGTGAAGTACTCCAGCACGAGGCGGTTGAAGGCCTCGCGCTGCTCGATCATCGCCCAGTGCCCGCAGTTGCTGAACACGTGCAGCTCGGCGGACGGCAGGTGCCGGAAGGCGAAGTGCGCGCCCTCGTAGGGGAGCATGCGGTCGTCGCGGCCCCAGATCAGCAGCGTCGGCTGCGTGATCTCCTCCGCGCGGGCCCACAGCGGCGCCGTCTTGAAGGCGGGGTTGAAGATCGAGCCGAAGATACCCATCGTCTGCGCGATCACCCCGGGCTCGAGGGCGCGGCGGGTGCGCTCGGCGATGAGCTCGGGCGAGACGACGTCGCGGTTGCCCACCATCGTGTCCACCCAGGCCTCCATGGCCTCCTCGGACGGGTTCTTGAGGAAGTCGAACAGGCGGCGCGAGCCCTCGCTGGGGTTGGGCGCGAAGAGGTTCTCGGCCAGCCCGCCGGGGCCCATCAGCGCCATGCGACGCACCTTCTCCGGCGTCGCGAGCGCCGTCTCGCACGCCACGTTGCCGCCCATCGAGTTGCCGACGATGTCGGCGCGCTCGATGCCCAGCTCGTCGAGCAGCGCGGCCACGGCCTCGGCGGCCACGCGCGGATAGGCGGCGTCCCACTCCAGGGCGGGGCTGCGGCCGAAGCCGGGCATGTCGAGCACGATGGTGCGGCGCTGCTCGGCGAACGTCGCGAAGTTGCCCGAGAAGTTGGTCCACCCGTTGACGCCCGGGCCCGAACCGTGCAGGAACAGCACCGGCGTGCCCGGCTTGTCGGCGCCCCCCTCGTTGTAGTGCAGCTCGAAGCGGCCGGCGGTGATGGTCTTGGCGGTGGATTCGAACAGGTCGTTCTCGGTGGTCGCGGTCACGGGCGTGTCCTCCCGGTCGGTCCCGCAGCACGGGACGGGGCGTGGTCTCCCGTCATTGGAACATGTTGCAACCGTGGCGGGCAGCGCCGGCGCCCGGCCGGCGGGAGATGACCTCCGGGGTCATCGACACTGCGCCGGGAGCGCCGGACGATGAGGGCGTCCACAGAGGAAGGGAGCGCCGACATGACCGCGCCGAGAGGATACGTCCTGGCCTGGCTGCACGAGGTCGACATGGGGGAGGAGGTGCTCGACTACATGACGCGGATCGAGGAGACGTTCGCGCCGTTCGGGGGGAGCTGGCTGGTGCACGGCAGCGCGCCGGCGGTGCTGGAAGGCGACGGCCCCGAGAACGTCGTCATCATCGGATTCCCCTCGCCCGCCGCAGCGCGCGAGTGGTACACCTCGCCCGGGTACCGGCGGATCGAGGGGCTGCGCACGCGCAACGCGCGCACCGACCTGGTGCTGCTCACCGGCGTGCCCGACGGCTACCGCGCCGCCGACACGGTGGCGGCGATCCGCGCAGGCACCCCCTGACGCGGGCGCGGGCA
>CAZDSL010000126.1:0-8182 GCA_964507655.1 uncultured Mycobacteriaceae bacterium
GCGACACGGTGATCTTCGAGGAGTTCAAGGGCACCGGCAACGCCGAGCTCAAGCTCGACCGCAAGATCGCCGAGCGGCGGGTGTTCCCGGCGGTCGACATCAACCCGTCGGGCACGCGGCGCGACGATCTGCTCCTCGCCCCCGAGGAGGCGGCCGTGGTGCACCGCCTGCGCCGGGTCATGTCCGGCCTCGATTCGCACCAGGCCATCGACGTGCTGCTCGAACAGCTCAAGAAGACGAAGACCAACTACGAGTTCCTCATGCAGGTCTCGAAGAACGCGCTGGGCACCGCGTCGTCGTAGCCCCCGCGGGCGGGGGCCGTTCCCTCCGCGCACCGGCGACGGCGCGCGGAGGGAACAAATCGGCCTCTGTCATACTTGTACGGTTGTGTCCGGTTCCGGTTCACGTCGGCGGCCGCTGCAGGGAAGGGTCCTGGAGCGAGAGGGCCGTCCGGCGACCCGGCGACCATTACGAGAGGACCCCATGAAGGCTGGCATCCACCCCGCATACGTGCCCACCACGGTCGTGTGCGGCTGCGGTAACACGTTCGAGACCATGAGCACCAAGGAGAGCGGGCGTATCAACGTCGAGGTCTGCTCCAAGTGCCACCCGTTCTACACCGGCAAGCAGAAGATCCTCGACACCGGCGGCCGTGTCGCCCGGTTCGAGGCCCGCTACGGCAAGCGCAACAAGGGCGCTGCCGCCAAGTAGGCGCACCGCCGGCGCCCGTCCCGCACTCGGTGCGGGCCGGGCGCCGGCCTGTTTCGCGGCCCCGCACACCGGGGCGTACAGGGGCACCGGGGGTTCGAGAGCAAGGAGCAGACATGAGCGGGGCGCGGCAGCCGTCGGCCATCGACGACATCCTCGCGGAGCATGCGGGGCTGCAACAGCAGATGTCCGACCCGTCCCTGCACGACGATCCGGCCGCGGCGCGGCGCGTGGGCAAGCGGTTCGCCCAGCTCGCCCCGGTGGTGGCGATGCACGAGCGGCTGGAGACGGCGCGGGCCGACCTCGAGGCCGCCCGCGAGCTCGCGGCCGAGGACGCGGCGTTCGCCGAGGAGGCCGAGTCGCTCTCCGCCCGCGTGGCCGAGCTCGACGCGGCGCTCACCGATCTGCTGGCGCCGCGCGACGAGCACGATGGCGACGACGTGGTGCTCGAGGTCAAGAGCGGGGAGGGCGGCGAGGAGTCCGCCCTGTTCGCCAGCGACCTCGCCCGCATGTACCTGCGGTACGCCGAGCGCGAGGGCTGGCGGGTGGAGGTGCTCGGGGCGTCGGTCTCGGACCTCGGCGGCTACAAGGAGGCGACGCTGTCGATCAAGTCGCGGGGCGACGGCCCCGACGGCGTGTGGGCGCGGCTCAAGTTCGAGGGCGGGGTGCACAGGGTGCAGCGGGTGCCGGTGACGGAGTCGCAGGGACGCGTGCACACCTCGGCGGCGGGAGTGCTGGTGTACCCGGAGCCCGACGAGGTGGAGGAGATCACGATCGACGACGCCGACATCCGCGTCGACGTCTACCGCTCGTCCGGCAAGGGCGGCCAGGGCGTGAACACCACCGACTCGGCGGTGCGCATCACCCACCTGCCCACCGGGATCGTCGTCACCTGCCAGAACGAGCGCTCGCAGCTGCAGAACAAGGCCCGCGCCATGCAGGTGCTCGCCGCGCGGCTCACCGCGGCGGCGGAGGAGGCGGCCGACGCGGAGGCGGCCGAGGACCGGCACAACCAGATCCGCACGGTCGACCGCTCGGAGCGCATCCGCACCTACAACTATCCCGAGAACCGCATCGCCGACCACCGCATCGGCTACAAGGCCCACAACCTCGACGCGGTGCTCGACGGCGACATGACGGCGCTGCTCGACGCCCTCGCCCGTGCCGATCGCGACGCGCGGATGCAGGCCGAATGAGCCGGCGCCCGTTGCGGCTGGCGATCATCGAGGCCGCCGGCGTCCTGGCCGACGCCGGCGTGCCCGCCGCGCGCGTCGACGCCGAGATCCTCGCCGCGCACGCGGTGGGCGTCGAGCGGTCGCGGCTGGGCCTGGTGCCGCTGGTGGACGAGGAGGTGCTCGACGAGTACGCCACGCTGGTGCGCCGCCGCGCCGAGCGCGTGCCGCTGCAGCACATCGTGGGCACCGCGCCGATGGGCGGCATCGACGTCGCCGTGGGGCCGGGCGTGTTCATCCCCCGGTTCGAGACGGAGCTGCTGCTGGAGTGGGCGCTCGCCGCGCTGCAACGGTGGGATGCGGTGCACGGCGGGGGAGAGGAGCCCCGCGCGCCCGTGGTGCTCGACCTGTGCACGGGCTCGGGGGCCCTGGCGCTCGCGATCGCGCACGCCCGCCCCGACGCGGAGGTGCACGCGGTGGAGCTCGACACCGCCGCGCTCGCGTGGGCGCGGCGCAACGCCGACACCCGCGCGCGGGCCGGCGACACGCCCGTCCGTCTGCACCAGGGCGACGTGACCGACCGCGACCTGCTGGCCCGGCTCGAGGGGCGCGTCGACGTGATCGTCGCGAACCCGCCGTACGTGCCGTCGGCCACCGAGGTCGACGTCGAGGTGCGCGAGCACGACCCGGCCGGGGCGGTCTTCGCCGGCGAGGACGGCCTCGACGTGATCCGGCCGATGGTCGCGAACATCGCCCGCTGGCTGCGGATAGACGGCGTGGTGGGGGTGGAGCACGACGCGTCCAACGGGGCCGCCACCGCCGGCGTCTTCCGGGCGCGGCGGGTGTTCGGCGACGTCGCCGAGCATCCCGACCTGTCCGGCCGGCCGCGGTTCGTGGTGGCGCGGCGGGTGGCCACCGCGGCGGAGGCGCAGTGGCTGCATCGGTGACCGACCCGCGAGGCGGCGCGAGGGCGCGAGGCACGAGTGATTGGATGAAGGTGTGAACACAGTCTTCGATTGCGGGGAACCGGCATCGCGGGCCGCCGGCATCGACGCCGCCGCCACGGCGCTGCGCGGCGGCCGGCTGGTGGTGCTCCCCACCGACACGGTCTACGGGCTCGGCTGCGACGCGTTCGACGGCGACGCCGTCGCCGCGCTGCTGCGCACCAAGGGGCGCGGGCGCGACATGCCGGTGCCGGTGCTGGTCGGCTCGTGGTCGACCATCGACGGCCTCGTCTACAGCGTGTCGCCGCAGGCCCGCAACCTGATCCGCGCGTTCTGGCCGGGCGGGCTCAGCCTCGTCGTGCAGCAGGCGCCCTCGCTGGGGTGGGACCTCGGCGACGCGCACGGCACCGTCATGCTGCGCATGCCGCTGCACCCCGTCGCGATCGAGCTGATCCGCACGGTGGGGCCGCTCGCGGTGTCGAGCGCCAACATCTCGGGCCGGCCGCCGAGCACCACGGTCGACGAGGCGCGCGAGCAGCTGGGCTCCGCCGTCGAGGTCTACCTCGACGGCGGGGTCTGCGAGCACGGCGTGCCCTCGACGATCGTCGACCTCAGCGGCGGCGTCCCCCGGATCCTGCGCGAGGGCGCGGTGACGACGGCCCAGGTCGCGGAGGTCACGGGCGTGCCCGCCGCGGACCTGCTGGCCTGAACGGCACCGGGGCGCGGCAGGGGTGCAGATGGCGGAGGGACCCGCGGCGGGGGCGATGGCCCTCGCCCAGGCCGGCGGGCAGGGGCGGCCGGTGACGCTGCTGGCGCAGTCCGCCGGCGCGCTCGGGGTGCCGCTGCGCGAGCTGGGCCTGCTGGTGCTGGCGAGCGCCGTCATCACCTTCCTGGTGACGGGCATCGTGCGCATCCTGGCCATCCGCTTCGGGGCCATGGCGGTGCCGCGCCAGCGCGACGTACACGTGGTGCCGGTCCCGCGCCTGGGCGGGGTCGGCATGTACCTGGGCGTGGTGATCTCGTTCGGCCTGGCGAGCCAGCTGCCGGCCCTCACCCGCGGATTCGAGTTCGGCACGGACGTCGTCGCGGTGATGGTGGCGGGGGCCGTCATCGTCATCGTCGGCGCCATCGACGACACGTGGGGGCTCGACGCCCTGACGAAGTTCGTCGGCCAGGTCACCGCCGCGGGCGTGATGGTGGTCTTCGGGCTCACCTGGTTCCTGCTGTTCCTGCCGTGGGGCGGGGGAGTGACGGTGGTGCTCGACCAGCTGCAGGCGGGCACGCTCACCGTGCTGGTGACGGTGGTGATGATCAACGCCGTCAACTTCGTCGACGGGCTCGACGGGCTCGCCGCGGGCGTGGGCCTCATCGCCGCGGTGGCGGTGTGCCTGTTCTCGGTGAGCCTGCTGCGCGATCAGGGCGGCGACGTCAGCGCGTACCCGCCCGCGATGATCGCCGCGGCGCTCGCAGGGGCGTGCCTGGGCTTTCTGCCGCACAACTTCCACCGGGCGCGGATCTTCATGGGCGACTCCGGGTCGATGCTCATCGGCCTCATGCTCGCCGCGGCGTCCACCAGCGCCTCCGGCCGGATCGGCCTCGCGGCGTACGGCACCAAGGACCTGCTGGCGCTGCTCTCGCCGGTGCTCGTGGTGGGCGCGATCATGTTCATCCCGTTCCTCGACCTGCTGCTCGCGGTGGTGCGCCGCACGCGCGCCGGGCGCAGCCCGTTCAGCCCCGACAAGATGCACCTGCACCACCGGCTGCTGCAGATCGGCCACTCGCACCGCCGCGTGGTGCTGCTGCTGTACCTGTGGACGGCGTCGCTGGCGTTCCTCGCGGTGGGCCCCGCCCTGCTCGACATCGCCGTCGTCCTGCCCGTGGCCGGGGGGCTGTTCCTGCTCGCGGCGGCGGCAACGGTGGTCCCGCGGCTCCGCGGGTGACCGCTACGGCTAGGCTCTGTGGCCGTGAGTGAAGCCCGGCCAGACCAGTCGCACCAGTTCGCCCCGCTCGTCGCCGCCATCCGCTTCGGAGCGGCCGGCCTGGCGGTGGTGACGGTGCTCAGCCTCGTCATCTGGGGCCTCGTCGCCGGGGCGGAGGGCGTGTGGGGGGCGCTCATCGGCGCCGCGGTGGGCGGCGCCTTCATCCTCGCCACGGTGCTGATCATGTACGGCACCCGCAACGTCGCGCCCACCACCACCGGCGCGATCCTGCTCGGCAGCTGGCTGCTCAAGATCATCATCGCCATCGGCGTGATGGTCGTGGTCCGGGGCATGGACTTCTACCACCGCGGCGCGCTGGTGGTCACGATCATCGCGGTTCTCGTGGTCATGCTCGGCGCCGAGACCACCGCGATCGCGCGCACCCGCACCCCGTACGTCGACCCGGAATCCAGCGCCGGCGGCGACGACGGCGCCCCCGGCAGCGGAGACTGAACGAGGCCCCGGGCCGTGTTTCCCATGTGTTACTACCCCATGTAGTATCTATCACCGGAGCGTACCGGCTGCGCGGGTCCGCCGGCGGGTTGGTAGGCTCCCACGGCAGGCCTCCGAGGTGGTCGCGGCCACGGCCGCGCCCACGGTTCACTGCGGGGTCCGGGCGGGCCGGTGCGCGGCGCCGGCCGGCCGCCGGTGCCGAGGACATCAGTGACAGCAGATATCCGCAAGACGACACAGTGGCTTCATCGACGGACCGAGAACGGGAGAGACCGCGAGCGCAATGAGTTTCTTTGACTACGGACCATTCCACGCACCGGAGCTCCAAGAGGAGTTCTTCCCCGGTCCGCTGCTGTTCGGCGGTACCCCGTTCGAGATCGACCGCCTCATGATGGTGCGCCTGATCATGACGGCCGCGTTGCTGATCTTCTTCTACCTGGGCCTGCGCCGCGCCAAGATCGTCCCGCGCGGCCTGCAGAACGCCGTCGAGTACCTCATGGACTTCGTCCGCATCTTCGTGGGCGAGGAGATCCTGGGCAAGGAGCAGGCCAAACGCTTCATGCCGCTGCTCATGACGGTGTTCTTCATGGTGCTGGCGCTCAACCTGTCCAGCATCATCCCGTTCCTCAACATCTCCTCGAACGCGCGGATCGGCGCACCGCTGGTGCTCGCGATCCTCGCGTACATCGCCTTCAACTACGTGGGCATCAAGAAGTACGGCTTCTTCCGGTTCGTCAAGTCCACCGTGGTGGTCCCCAACGTGCCGTGGCCGCTGCTGATCCTTCTGGTGCCGGTCGAGTTCGTCTCCACCTTCATCCTGCGGCCGTTCACGCTGACCGTCCGTCTCATGGCCAACATGCTCTCCGGCCACATCCTGCTCGTGCTGTTCTTCGGCGCTACGCAGTTCTTCTTCTTCGGCGAGGCCCAAGGCTGGATGCGCCCGTTCGGCGCCGCGTCCCTCATCGTCGGGTTCGCCTTCACCGCGTTCGAGATCCTGGTGATCGTGCTGCAGGCCTACATCTTCGTCCTGCTCACCGCGGTGTACATCGACCTCGCACTGCATGCCGAAGAGCATTGACCGTGCGTCCCTGACCGACCCGACCAACCAACACAGACCGACTCGGCGGGCGCGACCGCCGGCCGAGCCACACGAAAAGGAATGGATTGACAATGAGCGTTGCGCAGCAGGCTGTCGAGTTCCTCGCGGCTGACGGTGGCGAGACCACCTTCAAGGGCCTCGGCGCCGTGGGTTACGGCCTCGCCGCGATCGGCCCGGGCGTCGGCATCGGCATCGTCGTCGGCAAGGCCATCGAGGGCATGGCGCGCCAGCCCGAGATGTCCGGCCAGATCCGCACCACGATGTTCCTGGGTATCGCGTTCACCGAGGCCCTGGCCCTCATCGGTATCGTCACCGGCTTCATCTTCTAAGTCATGGATGCCACCGCAACCGCCGTCCTGGCGGACAACAACCCGATCATCCCGACGTCGTACGACATCGTCTGGTCGGTCGTGGTGCTCATCGTCATCGGCCTGTTCTTCTGGAAGTACGCCCTCCCCATGTACCGCAAGGTGATGGACGAGCGCACCGAGAAGATCGAGGGCGGCATCCAGCGCGCCGAAGAGGCACAGGTCAAGGCCCAGGCCGCGCTCGAGCAGTACACGGCCAAGCTGGACGAGGCCCGCCTCGAGGCCGCGCGCATCCGCGAGGACGCGCAGGACCAGGGCAAGCAGATCATCGCCGAGATGAAGACCAAGGCGCAGGAGGAGAGCGACCGCATCGTGGCCGCGGGCAGCAGCCAGCTCGCCGCCCAGCGCCAGCAGATCGTTGCGGAGCTCCGGGGCGACCTCGGGCGCACCGCCGTCGACCTGTCCGAGAAGATCATCGGCGAGTCGCTGTCCGACGACGTCAAGCGCGCCGGCACCATCGACCGCTTCCTCAACGAGCTGGACTCTGTCGACGCGGGGTCCGCGGACAAGGTGGGGCGGTGACCGACATGTACGCGGCAAGCCGTGAGGCCCTCGAGGCCGCGCGGACCACGCTGCAGGCCGAGCTCGCCTCGACCACCGACGGCACCGGCGCCGCGCAGATCGGCTCCGACCTGTTCAGCGTGGTCGACACGCTCGCGGGTCAGCGCAGCCTGCGCGGGCTGCTGGCCGATCCGTCCACCGAGCCGGGGGCGCGCGAGCGCCTGGCCGACACGGTCTTCGGCGGCCGCGTGGCGGAGGGCGCCTCCCGGGTGCTGCGTTCCGCGGTCTCCCGGCAGTGGTCGTCGCCGCGTGATCTGGTCGACGCGATCGAGCAGCTGGGCCGCGAGTCCCTGCTCGTGTCGGCCGATCAGCAGGGCCGGCTGGCCATGGTGGAGGACGAGCTCTTCCGGCTCGGCCGCATCGTCGCCGGCAGCCCCGAGCTGGAGATCGCCCTGTCCGACCGCACCGCCACGGCCGACCGCAAGCGGCAGCTGGTCTCCCGGCTGCTCTACGGCAAGGTCAACGCGGTCACCGAGGCGCTCGTGACGCAGGCGGTGGGCAGGCTCGACGGCCCGCCCGCGGCCACCTTCGACGCGCTGTCCAACATGGCCGCCGAGCGCCGCGACCAGACGGTCGCGCACGTGCGCAGCGCAGCCCCGATGTCGGAGCTGCAGCAGCAGCGCCTCGTCGACTCCCTCACGCGCCTCTACGGACGGCGCGTGACGGTGCACGTCGAGGTGGATCCCGAACTGCTTTCGGGCGTGGTCGTCCGCGTCGGTGACGAGGTCATCGACGGCAGCGGTGCGGGCCGGCTGGCCGCTGTGCGCAAGTCCATCGGCTGAGCGCGGCGGCGGCCCCGGCCGGCGGCACAGCATCGGCAAAGACAAAACCCCCAATCGACACCCGAGAGCAGGAAGAACATGGCGGAGCTGACGATCTCCTCCGACGAGATCCGTAG
>CAZDSL010000127.1:0-8167 GCA_964507655.1 uncultured Mycobacteriaceae bacterium
AGGGCGGGCGCGGCGAGCGGGCCGGCGACGAGGGTGCCCGCCAGCAGCAGCGCGCCGCCGACGGCGGGGACGGCCCGGCTGCGGCGGTGCGGGAGTGCGGTGCGGGTGCGGCGGACGAGTGCCATGCGGTGCTCCCTTGCTTCGGGTTCCCGGGCGCCGGCGGCGCCGTCCGGGGCGTGTTCCGGTGGAGTGTAGCCGTGGACAGCCGTCCAGGGAACAGGTCGCGTCCGGGTGCCGGACCTGACCTACGCGAACCGCTCGCGCAGCTGCCGCTTGACCAGCTTGCCGGTGGGGGTGCGCGGCAGCTCGTCGACGAACACCACCCGCCGCGGCGCCTTGAAGTGCGCGAGCCGCTCGCGGGCGTAGGCGAGCAGCTCGTCGGCGAGCGCCGGCCCGGGCGCGGCGTCGGGCATGGGCTCGACGATCGCGATGGGCACCTCGCCGAGGTCGTCGTCGGGCGCGCCGATCACCGCGACGTCGAGCACCTTCGGGTGCAGCGTCAGCAGGTTCTCCGCCTCCTGCGGGTACACGTTGACGCCGCCAGAGATGATGGTGAACGCGGCGCGGTCGGTGAG
Source organism: uncultured Mycobacteriaceae bacterium (assembly GCA_964507655.1). GTDB lineage: Bacteria > Actinomycetota > Actinomycetes > Mycobacteriales > Mycobacteriaceae > Tomitella. The sequence continues at coordinate 576 of CAZDSL010000127.1, forward strand.
GTACAGGTAGCCGTCCTCGTCGAGGTGGCCGATGTCGCCGGTGGTGGCCCAGTTGTCGTGCTCGGGGTGCCGCGTGGCGCGGGTCTTGGCCGGGTCGTTGTGGTACTCGAAGGCGGGCGTCTCGCGCTCGAAGTACACGGTGCCCGTGCGGCCCGCGGGCAGCTCGCGGCCGTCCTCGTCGCACACGTGGGCCGGGCCCAGCACGCTGATGCCCACCGAGCCGGGGTGGGCGAGCGCCTGCTCGGAGTCGATGAACGTGGCGCCCACGCCCTCGGTGGCGGCGTAGTACTCGTGGATCACCGGGCCCCACCACTCGATCATGCGGCGCTTGATCTCGAACGGGCACGGGGCGGCGGCGTGGATGGCGCAGCGCATGCTCGACACGTCGTACCGCGCGCGCACCTGCTCGGGCAGCTTGAGCATGCGCACGAACATCGTGGGCACCCACTGGCTGTGCGTCACCTTGTAGCGCTCGATCAGCCGCAGCGACTCCTCGGGGTCGAAGCGGTCCATGAGGATCACGGTGCCGCCGATGGAGGTGACCATGCCGCAGAACCGCAGCGGCGCCGCGTGGTACAGCGGGGCGGGGCACAGGTACACCGAATCCTCGTCGAACCCGTAGATCGGCTTGAACACGGAGGTGTACGGGTCGGGCACCTCGTCCACCTCGCCCTCGGGCAGCGGCGGCTTGATGCCCTTGGGCCGCCCGGTGGTGCCCGACGAGTACAGCATGTCCTGCCCGCGCGGCTGTGCGCCCAGCGGTGCGTCCGGCTGCGCGGCGAGGACGGCGTCGTAGTCGTCGTAGCCGGGCACGGGCCCGCCGAACGCCACCCGGTGCGCCACCGCGGGCAGCTCGCCGCCCACGGCCTCCGCGGCCTCGGCCGAGACGAACAGCGCGTCGGCGCCGCAGTCGTCGATGACGAACCCCGCCTCCGCGGCCGTGAGATGCCAGTTGACGGCGGTGACGTACAGGCCGCTGCGCAGCGCGCCCCAGTACACCTCCAGCATGCGCACGTCGTTGCCGGAGACCATCGCCACGTGGTCGCCGGGCCGCAGCCCCGCCGCGCGCAGGTGGTGCGCCACCCGGCGGGAGCGCTCCTCGAGCTCCCCGTACGTGAGGACCTCGCCGGTGGCGGGGCGGATCACGGCCGGCTGCCCGGGGCTGTGCTCCGCGACGGTGCCGGGATAGAGGCTGCCGGTGACCGGGGGCAGGCCCGGCGCGGTGGATTCGGTCGTCACTGCATGCTCCGCTCGCCACGGGGTTCCTTTCCGACGGTCCTACCACGCGCGGACCCCGGCGCGGGGCGGATCGGGCGCCGTCCGCGACGATGCCGCCGGTGCTGCGCCCCGGGGGCTGCGGTTATCCTCGTCACCATGGTGAATGGACCGGTGGTCGGCCACGCTGCGGGCGCCCCGCCGGTGGACGAGCAGCGGGCGGAGGCGGCCGGCGGGCTGGTGCAAGACGTCCTCATCCGCGTCGCCGAAGACATGGAACGCGATCTCGACGCCAACTCGGCCGAGGTCAAGACGATGATCGAGGCCCGCTTCCCCGAGATGCGCGGCGACCGGCACTGGGCCGACCTGCTGCGCTCGAGCATCGCCGGCAACGTGGAGACGCTGCTGCACGCGCTGCGGCACGGCATTCCGGTCGGTGGCCTGCCCCCGCCCCCGGCCGCCACCGAGTTCGCGCGGCGCATGGCCCAGCACGCCGTGCCGGTGGGGGTGCTCGTGCGGGCCTACCGCATGGGGCTGGCGCAGCTGCAGGACGAGTTCCTGCGCCGCATGACCACGGTGCTGGCCGACGAGGGGCAGGACGCGGGGGACGCGGGGGAGCCGGGGGAAGGGGAGGGCGCGGGGGGCGTGCGCGACGATCCGGTCACGATCCTCACCGCGGTGCGCTACGCGATCGGCGTCTCCCACGAATACATCGAGTCGGTCACCGCGCGGCTCGAGGAGGTGTACGCCGACGAGCGCAACGCCTGGGGCGGCACCACGGACAGCGCGCGGGCCGCGGTGGTGCGCCGCATCCTGGCGGGCGACGACCGCGCCGGCTCGTCCGGCGAGCTGCGCTACGACCTGGATCAGACGCACGTGGCGGCGGTGCTGTGGCTGCCCGAGGACACCCCGCGCGACAGCGCCCCCGCCCTGCTCGAGCGGGCGGTGCGCGCGCTGGGCGAGCTGCTGGGATCGACGGGGCCGCCGCTGGCCGTGGCGTCCGACGAGCTGAGCGTGTGGGCGTGGTACCCGCTGGAGCAGATCGCCGGGATGCTGGTCGACACCGTGCGGGTGCGCGACCGGTGGGAGGCGCACGAGCGCGCGGCGGCGCAGCGGCCCGCGGCGCGCCGGTCGGCGACGGTGGCGCTGGGCGCGGTGGGGCAGGCGGTGGCGGGGTTCCGCCGCTCGCACGAGCAGGCGCTGCACGCCCGCGCCGTGTCGGCCATGGCCCGGCGCCCCGAGGGCAGCGCCACGGCCTACGAGGAGCCGGGGCTCTCCGCGGTGGCCATGCTGTGCACCGACCTGTCCGCCACCGCCGAGTGGGTGGCCGAGACCCTGGGCCCGCTGGCCGGCACCGACGAGACGGCCGCCCGCACGCGCGCGACGATCCGCATGTTCTACCTGCACGGCGCCAGCCACAAGGCCGCGGCGCAGGCGATGCACGTGCACCCGAACACGGTCAAGTACCGGATCCGGCGCGCCGAGGAGGTGCTGGGCCGGCCGCTCCAGTCGAACCGCGGCGACATCGAGCTGGCGGTGTCCATCTGCTACTGGCTGGGGCCCGAGGTGCTGCAGGGGTGATGCGGGGCGCTCGCATCGGCAGCCCGGGTCGGCGGGATGCCGACGGCCCGGGCCCGCTCGCGATGAGCGGGCCCGGGCCGTGAAGAAGGGGCCCGGCCGCACCCCAATGGGGGGAGGGGTGGGTGCGGCCGGGATGTGCGCCTCACGGGCAGCATCGGGGGGTTACGCTGCCCGGAGCCCGCGACGGACGGACCGTCGAGCGGGACCGCGCACATCGGGCGCCCGGAGAGGGAGTCGAGCCACTCTTCCGGCGCTCCGCCCTCGACAATACTTGCGCGGGAAGCTTCTGCGCATGTGCTTGGGAAACCGAGTTTGGCGAGTCGTTTGTGCCCTCGGCACAATATTGTACGTCCGTGCAGGTAGTGACGGTGTTTCCGCACGTCATGGTGGGACAGGTCTCACTCTTCCTGCACAATTCGGGGTGCACGGCCGGGTGTGGCGGCAGAAGTTCCCATCAGGTGGACGGTGCCGGTGGGGCCTGTGGGGCGGCTCGCGGCGGTTCCGCGGAACCGCTCCGGCCCCGCCGCGGAACCGCTCCGGCCTCGCCCCGGAACGCCGATGACCCCCGGACATCGGTGATGTCCGGGGGTCACGGGAGATCGTCCGCGATCTCGGGCCGGGCCTGCGCGGCGGTCGCCTGCGCGGCACGGCGGTCTCATGCCGGGCCCGAGCGGGCCCGTGCCGTCACTTCAGCAGGTCGATGACCTGGCCGGGGAAGATCAGGTCGATGTTCTGCACCTGCGGGGCGAGGTTGTCCAGCGGCACGTCGAAGCTGGCGGCGATGCGCGAGAGGGTGTCGCCGACCTGGACGGTGTAGGTGCCGTCCTCGTTCTGGGTGAGCACCGAGTCGACGGTGGGCTGCTGCGCCGTGGTGTCCTCGGTGTAGTCCTGGTCGGACGTGGTCTCGTACGACGCCGTCTGGTCCGAGGAGTCGTCGTAGGAGGACGACTGGCTCGGGGTGGAGCCGCTGGCCAGGTACTGGCCGCACACGGGCCACGCGCCCGCGCCCTGGCCGGCCAGCACGTTCTCCGCCACGCGCTCCTGCTCCGCCTGGCTGGCGTTGGCCGGGTTGCCCGAGCCGCCGTAGGCGTTCCAGGTCTGCTGGCTGAACTGCAGGCCGCCGTAGTAGCCGTTGCCGGTGTTGGTCGACCAGTTGCCGCCCGACTCGCACTGGGCGACGCCCGACCAATCGTGGCCGGCCGCGGAAGCGGTGCCGGTGCCGATCGCGAGCGGCGCGCCGATGACGATGCCGGCGGCGGCGACTGTGCCGAGTGTGCGCTTGATGGTGATACCGGTCATGTGAAGCGTTGTCCTCTCCGTGCCGCGGTGGATGCGGATCGGTGGGCCTGCGTGGCCTGTCCGGCCTCCGCGCTGGTCTGCTGCTCCTGGGGATCGCTCCCGGGCTGCAGGACCCGTCCGATCTGGTCCGCGCTCGCACCCTGCCCTCGAAGGTTTTCGGTCTGCCGGATCGCGGGGCAGGATGCGGCGGCGGTCCGACGTTCACCCGCTGTGTTCGGGCTGCCGACGACGATAGGGGAACATCACGGAAAGGTCACGGGACGGTTTACTCGCCGTTATCTATGAGCCGGGTCACGGAATCCCCCGTCGCTCCAGGTCGACGCGGTGAACGGGACGCTTGTTCCGGGGCCGGTCCGGGCGGATTTGTGGCGGGAGGCACATGTTGTCAGTGCCGGGCGTCACGCTTCGGGGGCTTGCGGAGGCCCCCCGTGACGTGCCGAGGCGCCCGGGAGCGCCCGTGGGCGGGGCTCGTCGAGCAGCGCGAGGAAGGCGCGCGCGGCGGGGTTCGCGGGCGGCGCGGGGGAGCGGCCCACCAGGGCCAGCCGGCGCGACGGCGGCCCCGGCCGCAGCCGCACGCGCGCGAGGCCGCTGCGCCGGGCGATCGGTTCGGGCACCACGGCGACCCCCAGGCCGTGCCGCACCAGCGCGAGCACCTGGTCCATCTGGGAGGTGCGGAACAGCACCTGGCGGCGCACCCCCGCGCGCGCGAACAGGGCGTCGACGAAGGTCTGCAGCCCCAGCCCCGCCTGGAAATCGATGAACCGCTCGCCCGCCAGGTCGCGCAGCGCCACGGAACCGCGCGCCGCGAGCGGGTGCCCCTCGCCCGCGACCAGCGTCAGAGTCTCGGGATACTCGGCGAGCATCGTCAGCCCCGGCGGCAGCGGCGCCGCGTCGAGAGCGACGAACGCGAGGTCGAGCGCGCCCGAGCCGACGTCGGCGAGCAGGTCGAGCGTGGGCGCCTCGCGCAGTGTCACCTCGACACGCGGCCGCCGGGCGTGCAGCCGGGCGATGGCCGCGGGCAGGTCGACCGCGGTGAGCGTCTGCACCACCCCCAGGGCCAGCGCGCCGGCGTCGGCGCCGCGGAGGGCGGCGAGCGCGGCGTCGGCCTCCGCCGCCTCGCGCAGGATCCGCCGCGCGTGCGGCAGAAGGGCGCGGCCCGCGGGTGTGAGCAGCACCCGCCGGGTGGTGCGCTCGAACAGCGGCAGCCCCGCCTCCCGCTCGAGCGCCCGGATCGACGCGCTGAGCCCCGACTGCGAGATCCGCTCCGCCTCCGCCGCGTGCGTGAAGTGCCCGGCCTCGGCGACGGCGACGAAATGCCGCAGCTTGCGGGGGTCCATGCGGCGACGCTACCAGGCATGAGAAGCGATTCAGCATAATCACAGAAGACTGCGCTGTTGGACCGATCAATCCCGCCCGGCGAGCATGGCGGCATGGACGAACCGGGAACGACGCGCCGCGGGCGGGCGCCGGCCGGCCGCGGCGCCGCGGGCGGGCGGGCGCGCCTCGACCCGCGGCTGGTGGCGGTGATGGCGCTGGCCTCGGGCCTCGTCGTTGCCAACAGCTACTACGCGCAGCCGCTGGTGGACACCATCGCCCGCGACCTGCACGCCTCCACCACGGCGGTGGGCCTGGTGGTGACGGCGTCGCAGGTGGGGTACGCGATCGGGCTGGCGCTGCTGGTGCCCCTCGGCGACCTGCTCGACCGCCGCCGGCTGCTCACCGCGATGCTGCTGGGCACGTGCGTGTGCCTGCTGTGCATGGTGTTCGCGCCGTCCTGGCAGGTGCTCGCGGCCGCAGCGGTGGCCGTGGGCCTGGGCTCGGTGGTGGGGCAGGTGCTGGTGCCGCTCGCCGCCTCGCTGGCCCGCGACGACGAGCGCGGCCGCGTCATCGGCAACGTCATGACCGGCCTGCTGCTGGGCATCCTGCTCTCGCGCGCGGTGGCGGGGGTCATCGCGGGCGTGGCCGGGTGGCGCGCGGTGTTCGCGGTGGCGGCCGGGCTGATGCTCGTCACGTGCGCGCTGGTGCGCACGCTCCCGCACACCCCGCCCACGGCCAGCGATGAGGACGGCCGCCCGCTCACCTACCGCCGGCTGCTGCGCTCGGTGGTCGCGATCGTCGCCGAGGAGCCCGTCCTGCGCCTGCGCATGGCCTACGGCATGGCCACCTACGCCGCGTTCGGGGTGTTCTGGACGTCCATCGGTTTCGTGCTGGCGGGCCCGCGGTACGGGTGGGGCGACACCGCGATCGGGCTGTTCACGCTCTTCGGCGTCGCCGGGGCCGTCGCGGCGCGATTCGCGGGGCGGCTGGCCGACCGCGGCCTGGCGCACGGCCAGACGGGCGCGTTCATCGCGCTCACCGCGCTGAGCTTCCTGCTGCTGGCGGCCGGGGAGGCGCACGTGGCGCTGCTGGCGGTGGGCGTGGCGCTGCTCGACCTCGGCATCCAGGGCACCCACATCACCAACCAGTCGGTGTTCTACCCGCTGCGGCCCGAGGCGCGCAGCCGCCTCAACACCGCCTACATGACCTCGTACTTCGCGGCCGGCTCGGCGGGGTCGGTGGCGTCGGCGCTGGTCTACCCGGCGTTCGGCTGGGGTGGCGTGTGCGTGCTGGGGGCGGCGGCGCCGCTCGCGGGGCTGGGGGTGTGGATCGCCGAGACCGCCGCGCGCCGCCGGGCGGCCGCCTGACCGGGGCGCGGGCGACCGCCTGACCGGGGCGCCGGGCGGGGGTGCGCGCCGGGGGTGGCCGGTGTCCCCCCGTTCGGGGGTGAGGCTGCGGAACGGTCTTGTGTCGTGGGTCACCGGCCCTAATCTCAAGTGCGACACATCACCGACATCGCATCTTTCAAGGAGGGGACATGGCCGACCAACCGACGAGCCGCATTCCGGGGGCGCACCTCGCCGACCCGGGGCCGCTGGGGCTGGGCGCCTTCGCGCTGACGACCTTCGTGCTGAGCGTCGTCAACGCCGGGCTGGTGGACGCCGAACCCGTCGTGTTCGGGCTCGCCCTGGCCTACGGCGGCATCGCGCAGTTCGGCGCCGGGCTGTGGGAGTTCGCCAAGGGCAACACGTTCGGCGCCACCGCGTTCTGCTCGTTCGGCGCCTTCTGGGTGTCGTTCTGGTGGCTGACGGGGCACACCGACCTCACCGGCCTCGCCGGGAACAGCGCCTCGCACGGCGTGGCCGTCTACCTGCTGGCGTGGGGCATCTTCACCACCTACATGCTCATCGCGTCGCTGCGCACCAACTGGGCGATCTTCACGGTGTTCCTGCTGCTGGCGCCCACCTTCTTCGTGCTCGCGGCCGGCGACTTCTCCGGCAACGAGACGGTGGCGCACGTCGGCGGCTGGCTGGGCATCCTCACCGCCATCGCCGCCTGGTACACGTCGTTCGCGGTCGTCACCAACACGACGTTCAAGAAGACGGTGCGGCCCGTCGGGCCGCGCTGACACACCCCGCACCGGGCCGGCCCGCGCCGGCCCGGTGCGCGGCGCGTCGCCG
>CAZDSL010000128.1:0-8167 GCA_964507655.1 uncultured Mycobacteriaceae bacterium
GACAGCGAGCGGATGTCGGTGATGCCGCGGCCGTCGATGCGGAAGTGGTCGGTGATGATCCGGCGGCGCACCAGCTTCTTGGTGAGCGCGCGGAACGCGGCGCCGATCTCCTTCTCGCGGCCCTCGAACCGCGGGCCCACCGACTCGAGCAGCTCGGCCTTGATCTCGTCGGTGCGGTCGTCGCGGGCCTGCTTGCCGGCGATCGTCAGCGCATCGGACAGCGCGGCCGAGGCGGCCTCCTCGACGGCGGCGTAGACGTCGTCCTGGTAGGCGGGGAACAGCGGGTAGTCGCCGGTGGGCTTGGCGGACTTGGCCGCCAGCTCCTCCTGCGCCCGGCACAGCTCGGCGATGAAGGGCTTCGCGGCCTCGAGGCCCTGCGCCACGACGGCCTCGGTGGGCGCCTGCGCGCCGGCCGCGATCTGGTCGATGGCGTGGTCGCTGGCGCCGGCCTCGACCATCATGATCGCGACGTCAGCGGGGGCGTCGGCGGTGGCGGGCGCGACGACCCGGCCGGCGACGACCATGTTGAACACCGAGTGCTCCAGCTGCTCGACGGTGGGGAACGCCACCCACTGGCCGGCCGGGTTGGCCTCCGAGGCCACCAGGGCGACGCGCGTGCCGCCGACGGGGCCGGAGAACGGCAGGCCGGCGATCTGCGTCGACGCCGAGGCCGCGTTGATGGCCACCACGTCGTACTGGTCCTGCGGGTTGAGGCTCATCACCGTGATGACGACCTGGATCTCGTTGCGCAGCCCGGCCGTGAAGGTGGGGCGCAGCGGGCGGTCGATCAGGCGGCAGGTGAGGATCGCGTCGGTGGAGGGGCGGCCCTCGCGGCGGAAGAACGAGCCGGGGATGCGGCCGGCGGCGTACATCCGCTCCTCGACGTCCACCGTGAGGGGGAAGAAGTCGAGGTTGTCCTTGGGCTGCTTGGAGGCCGTGGTGGCCGACAGCAGCATGGTCTCCTCGTCGAGGTAGGCCACCACCGAGCCCGCCGCCTGCTTGGCGAGGCGGCCGGTCTCGAACCGGATGGTGCGGGTGCCGAAGGCGCCGTTGTCGATGACGGCGGTCGCTTCGAACACACCCTCATCCAGGTAGTCGTTTTCGCTCATGAACTCTCTTCTCGTGTGGTGTTCCGCGGCGGGCCCGCGCTGGGGCCGACCGCCGGGAACGGGCTGCTGCGCGCTCGCCCTCGGGCCGTGCGCCCGGGGCCCTCGCAGCGGAGGTCGTCGATCGAAGCCGTCGGAGCCTGCCCGGCCCGGGGCGTTGCACCAGGGGCGCGGGGCGCCGCAGGCACGGCGCGCAGAGCGGAAGCATCCGGCGGCCACTACCGAAGACCAGCCGCGGGCGATGGGAGGCCCGGGGGCCGCAGCCGAGGCGCAGGGGCGATGCCCGCACGCCGGGGCGGCTCACAGGGCGGAGCGCCGCAGGCCGATTCTGGTCGATGGGATGAAGTTGTGTCGGCTCGTCACGAATCCTGGCCGACTCCGCAGAGGAACCCCGCGCGGGGACGCTCCTGCTCGAGGAGCCCGCACGGGATGACCCGCATCGAACGGCCGCATGTATCGGGTCCGCCACCGGAAGACCGGTCGAACCTGCCTGAACAGTACCATCGCCACGCCCGCGCCGTCCCGGACGCGCCGCGCACGGTGGCGCCGGACACAGCGCGACCGCGGGCCCGCCGCCGGAAAACCGGCGGCGGGCCCGCGGTCGGTGCGATCACGCGCGGGCGCCCGCCTCAGCGGCGCAGGCCCAGGCGCTCGATCAGCGAGCGGTACCGGTTGATGTCGACCTGCTGCAGGTACTTGAGCAGCCGGCGGCGACGGCCGACGAGCAGGAGCAGACCACGACGCGAGTGGTGGTCGTGCTTGTGCTCCTTGAGGTGCTCGGTGAGGCCGACGATGCGCTTGGTCAGCAGCGCCACCTGGGCCTCGGGCGAGCCGGTGTCCGTCTCGTGCAGGCCGTACTCGGTGAGGACCTGCTTCTTCTCTTCGGTGGTCAAAGCCACGGAGATACTCCTGATCACTGTGGTCCGCGCACGGGAGGCCGGGGATGGCGCCTGCGCATGCGGCACGCGCCTGTACCGGCCGGTGCAGCCGCCGCGAACCGCAGCCGCACCAGCGCAGGAGTCTACCAGCAGCCGCGCGGGCCGGATCGGGCCGTCAGGCGCCGGAGCCCGCCTCCGCGTCGGCGGCGAGCAGGGCGCGGGTGCGGTCGACGTCGCCCGTCATGGCCTCGATGAGGGCCTCGACCGACTCGAACGGCTCCATCGCCCGGATGCGCGCGACGAAGTCGACCGCCACGTGCTGGCCGTAAAGGTCGGTGTCGGTGTCGAGCACGAACGCCTCCACCGTGCGCACCTGCCCCGAGAAGGTGGGGTTGGTGCCCACCGACACCGCGGCCGGGTAGGGCTTGCCGGCCGCCAGCGTCACCTCGCCGGTGTCGTAGCCGAAGCGCGTGAACCAGGCGGCGTAGACGCCGTCGGCGGGGATCGCGGTGTACGGGGCGCTGTCGACGTTGGCCGTGGGATAGCCCAGGTCGCGGCCGCGCCGCTGGCCGCGCACCACGACGCCCTCGACCCGGTGCGGCCGCCCCAGCGCCGCGCGGGCGGCCTCCACGTCGCCCGCCGCGACGCACGAGCGCACGTAGGTGGACGACACGGTGACCTCGTCCTCGGCGAACAGGTCGATGCCCGAGGCCGCGAAGCCGAAGCGTGCGCCCAGCTCGACGAGCACGGGGACGTCTCCCGCCGCCTTGTGCCCGAAGCCGAAGTTGCGGCCCACCACCACCTCGGCCACATGCAGGCGCTCGACGAGCAGCTCGTGCACGAAACGCTCGGGGCTGAGCCGGGAGATCTCCTCGTGGAAGGGCACCACGAAGAACACGTCGATGCCCAGCTCACCCGCCAGCTCGGCGCGCCGGGCCAGGGTGCTCAGCTGCGCCGGGTGGCTGCCGGGGCGGATCACCTCCGAGGGGTGCGGATCGAACGTCATGAGCACCGCGGGAAGGCCCCGCCGCCGGGCCGCCGCCACCGCCGCCTCGATGAGCCGCCGATGGCCGCGGTGCACGCCGTCGAACACGCCGATCGTGACGACGCAGCGCCCCCAATCGGCCGGGATGTCGTCGAATCCACGCCACTTCAACACGTCCTGGATCCTACGGCTCGGGCGCCGGGGGCCGCCGACGCGGCCTGCCCTGGGCACGCGCCCGCCGCGCGGCATAGGCTCGGGGGCGATGACCCCGCAGCCGGCCCGCAACGGGCCACCCTCCGAGACGGCCGCCCGCACCACGGCGCCCGGCGCCCCGGTCCCCGGCGGGGCCGTGCCGCAGGCCGGCGCGCCGCGCGCCGGCGACCCGGCCGCCGCGCTGACGCCGGTGGCGCAGGATTACCTCAAGGTCATCTGGAACGCCACCGAGTGGGACGACGAGCCGATGTCGACCAAGCTGCTCGCCGAGCGGCTGGGGCTGGCCGCGTCCACGGTGTCGGAGACGGTGCGCCGCCTGGTCGACCAGGACCTGCTGCACCACGTGCGCTACGGCGCGATCACGCTCACCGACACGGGCCGGGCCGCCGCGCTGGCCATGGTGCGCCGCCACCGGCTCATCGAGACGTTCCTGGTGCGCGAGCTCGACTACAGCTGGGCCGACGTGCACGACGAGGCGGAGGTGCTCGAGCACGCGGTGTCCGACGACCTGGTCGCCCGCATCGACGCCAAGCTGGGCCGGCCCGAGCGCGACCCGCACGGCGACCCGATCCCCCGCGCCGACGGCTCCCTCCCCGACGTGCCGGGGCTGCGGCTCACGGAGCTGCCCGACGGCGCCGAGGGCACGATCACCCGCATCTCGGACGAACACCCCGACATGCTCCGGTACTTCGACGGCCTCGGCATCGCGCCGGGCGTGCGGGTGCGCGTGCTCGAGCGCCGCGACTTCGCCGGCACGGTCTCGGTGCGCGTGCACGGGGACGACGCCGCGGCGCGCGACGTGGAGCTGGGCCACCCGGCGGCCGACGCGATCCGGCTGGCCCCCCGGTGACGCGGGCCAGGCCGGTCGGCCGGGCCGGCGGTCACCGCAGCGTCGCCGGGCGCACCACCATCACCGACGACGCGCGGCGCCCGCTCTCCTTGAGCAGCGCGACGACCCGTCCGTCCGGGTCGACCGCGCCGTAGACGCCGGCGATGCCGACGGGCGAGAGCCAGCGCCCCTGGCTCAGCGACTCCGCGTCGGCCGCCGAGACGGCGCGGAGGGGGAAGGCGGTGCGGACCGCGTCGTCGATGCCGAGGCTCACCGACGGCGCCTCCTGGATCGCCGCCAGCGGCCGCGCGTGCCCCAGGTCGAACGGCCCGACGCGCGTGCGCCGCAGCGCCGTGAGGTGGCCGCCCACGCCCAGCGCCGCGCCGAGGTCCCGCGCGAGGGCCCGCACGTAGGTGCCCGAGGTGCACTCCACCTCCACGTCGAGGTCGAGCAGGTCGCCGCGCCGGTGCTCGGCGAGGACGGCGAAGCGGTCCACCGTCACCCGTCGGGCCTGCAGCGTCACCTCCTCGCCGTCGCGGATCCGCGCGTGCGCGCGGCGGCCGTCGACCTTGATGGCCGACACGCTGGACGGCACCTGCGCGATGTCGCCGGTGAGCGCGGCGACCGCGGGCTCCCACCGTGCGCGGTCGACCGTGGTGGCGGGCGCGCCGCCCACCCGCTCCCCCATCGCGTCGTCGGTGGCGGTGGCGAAGCCCAGCCGGATCGTCGCCGTGTAGGCCTTGGTGGTGAGCGCCAGGAGCCCCAGCAGCTTGGTGGCGCGCTCCACGCCGACCACCAGCACCCCGGTGGCCATCGGATCGAGCGTGCCCGCGTGCCCCACCCGGCGGGTGCCGAACGCCTTGCGGCACCGGGCGACGACGTCGTGGCTGGTCACCCCGGCGGGCTTGTCGACGATCACCAGGCCGGCGGCGCTCAGCGGTGCATGGGACTTTCCTCGTGCGGACACAGCGGAGAATTAGACCACGACGATGGCGGCCGCCACCAACCCGCCCGAGGCGACCCAGCGGCCCTCGAGCACGTCGAGGACGCCCCCGTCGAGCGTGTGCCCCGGCACCAGGATCCGCGAGCGGAACCGGCCGGTCCGCACCGCCCCGGCGCCGCCCACGCCGCCGGCCCCACCGTCGCCGCCGGCCCCACCGTCGCCGTCCGCCCCGGACGTCTCGATCCGGATGTCGGCGTCCTCGAAGCCGAGCCACCGGTGCGTGAGCGGGTACCACGCCTTGTACGTGGCCTCCTTGGCGCAGAACAGCAGCCTGTCCCAGTGCACGCCGGGCCCCGTCGCGGCCAGCGCAGCCATCCGCTCGCGCTCGACGGGCAGGCTCACCGAGTCGAGCACCCCCGTGGGCAGCGGCCCGTCCTGCTCGGCGTCGATGCCCACCGACCGCACCTGCAGCGCGAAGCCGACGGCCGCGGCCCGGTAGCCGGCGGTGTGGGTCATGCTGCCGACGACGCCCCGCGGCCACTGCGGCGCGCCCTTCTCGCCCTTGGGCAGCGCCACCGGGGCGACGCCCAGCCTGCCGAGCGCCGTGCGGGCGCAGTGCCGCACCGTGGCGTACTCGGCGCGGCGCTTGGCCACCGCGCGCGCGATCTGCTCCTGCTCCTCGGGGAACAGCGGCGCGTCGGGTGCGTCGGCGAACAGCTCGGCCGCCTCCACGCCGCGCGGGAGGATCCGCTCGATCATCCGCGCAGCCTCTCGCGGAGCCGGTCGAACTCGGCCTCCTGCTCGGGGCTGACGGCGAAGTGCCCGCCCCACTTGTTGAGGTCGCCGGGCCCGTACACCGGCTCGGGCAGGATCTGGCGCAGCACCGGCTCCTGCAGCCCGCGGCGGCGCCACTCGCGCGGGTAGCCCACCGACACCTCCTCGAACCGCACGCCGTCGTAGTAGGTGGTGCGCGGGATGTGCAGGTGCCCGTAGACCACGCACGCGGCCCGGTAGCGCAGGTGCCAGTCGGCGGTGTCGTCGGTGCCGCACCACATGGCGAACTCGGGGTGGATGAGCACCCGGGTGGGCTCGCGCACCAGCGGGAAGTGGTTGATCAGGACCGTCGGCAGCGCCGGGTCGAGGGCGTCGAGCCGCCGGGCCGTCTCGCGCAGCCGCGCCCGGCACCACGCCTCGCGGGTGGCGTAGGGCTGCGGCGAGAGCAGGTACTCGTCGGTGGCGACGACGCCGCGGTCGCGGCCCAGCTCGAGGCCCTCGGCCTTGGTGCCGGCGCCCGTCGGGAGCCACGAGTAGTCGTAGAGCAGGAACAGCGGCGCCACCACGGCGGGGCCGCCCTCGCCCGTCCACACCGGGTACGGGTCTTCCGGGGTGACGACGCCGAGGCCGCGGCACGCCTCGACCAGGTGGTCGTACAGCTCGACGCCGCGGCTCTGCACCGGATCCTTGGCGGTGGTCCACAGCTCGTGGTTGCCGGGCACCCAGATGACCTTGGCGAACCGGTCCGCGAGCAGCGCGAGCGTCTCCTCGACGTCGTCGGTGCGCTCGGCCACGTCGCCCGCGACGATGAGCCAGTCGTCGTCCGACCCGGGCCGGAGGGACTCGGTGACGGGCCGGTTGCCGCGATGGCCCACGTGCAGATCGCTGACGGCGAGCAGACGGCCCACGCATCCTCCTTCGTCCTCGTGCCCGGGGCGCCTCCCCGCGGCGGTCAGGCGGGCGCGGTGCCGGGCACCGCCCAGCGGCCGCGCACGGTGCGCGTGACCACCGCGGCGAGCCGGGCCGCCAGAAACGCCACAAGCCCCCACCATATGCCGGGAAGCCCCCAGTCCCACACCAGGGAGGCCCAGATCACCGGCAGGAAACCGCCGAGGGCGCCGATGAGCGTGGCCGTGCGCAGGAACCGCGCATCGCCGGCACCCAGCAGCACCCCGTCGAGCGCGAAGACCACCCCGCCGAGCGGCACCAGCGCGACGAACAGCCACCACACCGCGCCGATCCGGCCGAGCACCGCCGCGTCGTCGGTGAACACTTGCGGCAGCGCCACGCTGCCCGCCGCGAGCGCGGCGGCGAGCACCAGCGAGAGCAGCACCGACCACCCGGTGATGCGCCACGCGAGGGCCCGCGCCCCGGCCACTGCGCCGCCGCCCAGCGCCGCGCCCACCAGCGCCTGCGCGGCGATCGCCAGCGAGTCGAGCACGAGGGTGAGGAAGTTCCACAGCTGCAGCACCACCTGGTGCGCCGCGAGCGCGGGCGCGCCGAAGCGCGCCGCGACGGCCGCCGCCGACAGGAAGCACGCCTGGAAGCCGAGGCTGCGCAGGATCAGGTCGCGCGCCATCGCCGCCTGGGCGCGCATCACCGCGGGATCGGGGCGCCACGGCACCCGGGTGCGGCGGCGCTCGCGGGCCAGCAGCGCGAGGAACGCGGCCGCGGCGATGACCTGACCGGCGAGGTTCGCCACCGCCGAGCCCGGCAGCCCCATCCGGGGCGCCCCGGCCCAGCCGAACACCAGCACGGGGCACACCACCGCCGACACGGCGAACCCGGCGACCACGCACACCAGCGGGCGCACCGTGTCCTGCACGCCGCGCAGCCAGCCGTTGCCCGCCATCGTCACCAGGATGGCGGGCACGCCGAGCACGGCGATCCGCAGCCACAGCACGGCCTCGCCGGCGATCGCGGCGTCGCCCGCGAGCAGCCGCAGCAGCGGGCGTTCGGCCGCGAGCACCGCCGCCGCGAGCACCGCACCGACGCCCAGCGCCAGCCACGTGGCCTGCACCCCCTCCCCCACCGCGCCCGCCCGGTCGCCGGCCCCGTGCAGGCGGGCCGCGCGGGCGGTGGTGCCGTAGCTGAGGAAGGTGAGCTGGCTGCCGACCACGCTGAGCACCAGCGCGCCCAGCGCGAGCCCGGCGAGCGCATCGGCCCCGAGCCTGCCCACCACCGCCACATCGAACAGCAGGTAGAGCGGCTCGGCGGCGAGCACCCCGAGCGCGGGCAGCGCCAGCCCCAGGAACCGGCGCGCCGAGACCCGGCCCGTCGAGTAGTCCTCGACCGGCCCCGCGCCCCGGCTCACCGCGCGGCCGCCCGCGTCGGGGTCACTCGCCCAGCGCGGAGCGCAGCTCGGCGAGCACCTGCTCCGCGGAACCGTCGGCGGAGTAGCCCGCGGCGCCGCGGTGGCCGCCGCCGCCCAGGCCCCGG
>CAZDSL010000129.1:0-8143 GCA_964507655.1 uncultured Mycobacteriaceae bacterium
CCGGCCGCAGCAGCGCCTTGCTGGGGATGCACGCCCAGTAGGAGCACTCGCCGCCCACCAGCTCGGGCTCGACGATCACCGCCGTCCGGTCGCTGCCGGCCACCGCATACGCGGCGGCGTTCTCGCCCGCGGGCCCGCCGCCGAGCACGATGACGTCGGCGGTGTCGCCGGCGAAGCCCGTGCCGTCGTCCTCGCCCGCCTGCCGATCCTGCATGTCCGCCATGCCCACCAGGGTAGGTGGTGCACATCACATGGCGGGCCGTTCCGCCGCCGGGCCTGCGGGCGGGGGCGTCGCGTCGGCCGTGGCCCGCACGTACACCGTGTCGCCCTCGCGCAGGTCGAGCACGCGCGCGTCGCCGCGGGTGATCTGGGCGTACAGCCCCACCGCGCCCGTCTTGGGCCGCAGCTCCACCCGCACCTCGAAGCCCAGGTGCGCCACGCGGGTCACGGTGGCGGCGAACGACTGCGGCAGCGGCTCGCGGTCGAGGCGCAGATCGTGCGGGCGCACCAGGTCGCCGTTGAGCCGGGCGACCGGCCCCAGGAACGACATGACGAACTCGGTGGCCGGCTCGTCGTAGAGCTCGCGGGGCGCCCCCACCTGCTCGATGCGGCCGCTGCGCAGCACCGCGATGCGGTCGGCCACGTCCAGCGCCTCCGCCTGGTCGTGGGTGACGAGCACGGTGGTCACGTCCACCCGGCGGTGCAGGGTGCGCAGCCACTCGCGCAGATCGTCGCGCACCTTGGCGTCGAGCGCGCCGAACGGCTCGTCGAGCAGCAGCACCTGCGGGTCCACCGCGAGCGCGCGCGCCAGGGCCATCCGCTGACGCTGGCCGCCGGAGAGCTGCGCCGGGTAGCGGGTCTGGAACCCTGTCAGGCCCACCACATCCAGCAGCTCGTCCACCTTCGCGGCGATCTCGGCACGCGGGCGGCGGCGGATCTTCGGCCCGAAGGCCACGTTCTCGCGCACCGTCATGTGCTTGAACGCCGCGTAGTGCTGGAACACGAACCCGATGCCCCGGCGCTGCGGCGGCTCGCCGGTCACGTCGCGGCCGTCGATGAGGATCCGTCCGGCGTCGGGATGGTCGAGCCCGGCGATCGAGCGCAGCAGCGTCGACTTGCCCGAGCCGCTGGGTCCCAGCAGCGCGGTGAGCGAGCCGGCGGGCACGGTGAAGTGGACGTCGTCGAGCGCCGCGAAGCTGCCGTACGTCTTGCGCGCGCCGTCCACCGTGATCATGTCGGCCATCAGTTCCCGCCTCCCCGCCGGCGCCCCAGCGCCGACATCAGCAACAGGGTGGCCACGGCCACCATCATCAGCAGCGTCGCCGCCGCGTAGGCGCCGTACTCGTTGCCCTGCTGGTGGCGCGACTCGACCAGCAGGGTGAGCGTCTGCGTGTGCCCGGCCAGGCCCGACGACACCATGATCACCGCGCCGAACTCGCCGAGGCTGCGCGCCACCGTGAGCACGATCCCGTAAGTCAGGCCCCACCGGATGGCGGGCAGCGTGATGCGGCGGAACCTCTGCCATCGCCCGGCGCCCAGGGTGGCGGCCGCCTGCTCCTGGTCCTCCCCGATCTCGGCGAGCACCGGCTCCACCTCGCGCACCACGAACGGCAGCGTGACGAACAGGGTGGCCAGCACCATGCCCGGCACCGCGAAGATCACCTGGAAGCCCCAGCTGTGCAGGAAGCCCAGCCAGCCGCCCGCACCCCACAGCAGCACCAGCGCGGTGCCCACCACCACCGGCGACACCGCGAAGGGCAGGTCCACCAGCGCCTGCAGCAGCCACCGGCCGCGGAACCGGCCGCGGGCCAGCGCCACCGCGATGCCCACGCCGAACACCGCGTTGAGCGGCACGACGATGGCCACGATGAGCAGCGACAGGTTGAGCGCCGACACCGCCGCCGGCGTGGAGATCCAGCCCCAGAACGTGCCCAGGCCGTGCTCGAAGGTGCGCCACAGGATCAGCGCCACCGGCACCAGCAGCAGCACCGTGACGTAGCCGAGCGCGCCGGTGCGCAGGGCGAGCGTGGCCGTCCGTGACGTCTTCACCGGTCCCCCGCCTCCCTGCGGGCCGCACGCCCGGACGCGGCGCGCAGCACCAGCAGCACCACGAACGAGGCCGCCAGCAGCGCCACCGACACGGCCGCGGCGCCCACCTGGTCGTCCTGCTCCACCAGGGCCCGGATGTACTGCGAGGTGACCTCGGTGCGGTGCGGGATGCCGCCGCCGATGAGCACCACCGAGCCGAACTCGCCGATCGCCCGCGAGAACGCCAGCCCGGCGCCGCTGAGGATCGCGGGCCACAGCGCCGGCAGGATGATGCGCCGGACGATGACGGCGTTGCCCGCGCCCAGCGAGGCCGCCGCCTCCTCCACGTCGCGGTCGAGTTCCATGAGCACCGGCTGCACCGAGCGGATGACGAACGGCAGCGTGACGAACGCGAGCGCCAGGCACACGCCGATCCGGGTGTGCTGCACGTGCACGCCCACCGGGCTGTCGGGCCCGTACAGCGCCAGCAGCACGATCGACGCGACGATCGTCGGCAACGCGAACGGCAGGTCGATGACGGCGTTCACCAGGCGCTTGCCGGGGAACTCGTCGCGCACCAGCACCCAGGCGATGAGCGTCCCGGCGACGGAGTTGACCACCGTGACCACGCCGGCCGAGGCCATCGCGACGCCGAACGACGACAGCGACGAGGGCGCCGTCACCGCCGACCAGAATCCGGAGAACCCGTCGCCGCCCGCGGTGGCGACGATGGCGGCCAGCGGGGCGAGCACGATGAGGCTGAGCCACAGCACCGCCACCCCTCCCGCAAGCGGGGTCCGGCCCCCGCGGCGGGCGCGGCGCGGGGGCCGCGGGGCGGGCCGGCCGGGCCGCGCCGGCTCGCCCGCCTCGGGCGCCCGGGGGCCGGGCCGGGCCGTGTCGACGAGGCTCATCGCGTGGCCTCCGCATAGATCTCGGTGATGGCGCCGTCGTCGCCGGCGAACAGCCGCGGGTACAGCTCGTCCCAGCCGCCCAGGTCGTCCACGGTGTACAGGTGCGCGGGGGCGGGGAAGCGCGGCGCGAACTCGCGGGCGACGCCCGGGTCGACGGGCCGGAACCCCGCCCGCGCCCAGGCGCGCTGCCCGTCGGGCGAGTACAGGTACGCGGCGAACGCCCGCGCGCCGGCCGCGTGCACGCTGCGGGCGGAGACGGCGAAGGGGCTGTCGATGCGGATGTTGCCGTCGGGGATCACGTGCTCCACCCCGGCGTCGGGGTGGGTGCGCTCGATCTGCAGCGCCTCGTTCTCGTAGCTGATGAGGACGTCGCCCGAGCCCTGCAGGAACAGGTCGGTGGCCGCCCGCGCCGAGGCGGGGCGCGCCTCGACGTGGTCCGACACCAGCCGGCGCACGTACTCGAGGCCGGCGTCGGGGTCGCGTCCCCCGTCGCTCTTCGCCGCGTAGGGCGCGAGCATGTTCCACATGGCCGAGCCGGACGAGCGCGGGTCGGGCGTCACCACCCGCACCCCCGGCTTGAGCAGGTCGTCCCAGTCGTGGATGCCCAGCGGATTGCCCGCGCGCACCACCAGCGCCACCACCGAGCCGAACGGGACGCCGCCGGTGGCGTCCTCGTCCCAGGTGCCGTCCACCACCCCGGCGTCGACGACGCGGGTCATGTCGGGCGCCACCGAGAAACTCAGCAGGTCGGCGGGCATCCCCCGGGCCGCCTTGCGCGACTGGTCGCCCGACGGGCCGTAGCTGCCGTTCACCGTGTAGCCGGAGCCCTCCTCGGTGCCCTCGAAGCCTTCGATGACCGCGTCGAAGCCCGGCTGGGTGGTGGCGGCGGCGACGAGCACCAGCTCGGTGCGGCCGTCGGCGGCGCCGCGCGGCGCGCCCACCTCGTCGGTCGATCCTCCCGCGCAGGCGGTGAGGACCAGGGCGGCGACCGCGGCGACGGCGGCGCAGCGCGCTGCTCTGCGGGGCCGCCTCGGGCGATGGCGGGGAAAGCTCACGGTGGGGTCCCTCCGGGATGGCGGTCGGCCCGGCACGGCGGCGCGCTGCGGACGGGTGCGTCGCGCGCGGCGCCGCTGATGCGGCGCGGGTGCGGTAGGGCGAGTGCATTGGGGCGGAGTCGCCCGCGGCGGCGGCCGTCGGCGCGCGGAATGGTGACGCGGTGGACGGTGACGCTGCGGCCGGTGCGCGGCGGGGCCGCCTCGGCGGCGGACGGCGCCGCGGAAGGGCTGTGCCGCGGCGGATGCGCGGGCGGGAAGCATGCAGGACTGACGCGCCTGCTGACGGATACCGGCTAGGAACAGTCGACGTCGGCGACCGAGGACATGCTCACGGCGATCAGCGCCAAACGGTGGCGGATGCGGTAATTGCCGGCGGAGGTCACGCGGCCGAGCATAACAGCCGGGCGTTCAGAGCAGGCTCACCAGCCAGGCCACCACCACCAGGAGCAGCAGCAGCAACAGCACCATCGTCACGCGTGACCTGGGCATCAGTCCTCACTCTCGGTGCGGTGGGCGGAATCGGGGCGGACGGGACCCGCGGCGGCGTCCGCATCCGGGCCGGTGCCGGCCGCCGGCGCGGGCGTGTCCCGGCCGGCCTCGTCGCCGCGGCCCACCAGCGCGAACAGCCACGTGACGAGCATGTCCAGCACGATGGCGATGAGCGCCGCGAGCGGCACGACCACGACCATCACCACGAGCACCTGCAGAACGAACGGGAGCCCTGTCACCCACAGCTCCACGCCGTCCCACCAGCGCCCGATCGCGTCCACACGCCCAGCGTAGACACCCGCACCCGCGGATCCGATTCCGGTGGACCGCGGCGATGACCCGGATCGCATCCCGGCGCGCCCCGGCGATCCGTGGACGGGGCGGGGCGGCGCGCGCCAGGATGGGGGCATGACGCATGCGGATTCAGGAACCCACGGCGGCAGCACGCATTCCGGCGGCGCGGGCGTCCCCCCGGGCGCGGGCGGCAGCGGCCCCGGCCCGGTGGACCTGCCGGTGCCCCCGCCCGAGTCGGCGGCCTACCCGCCCATCGCCGACTACGCCTTCCTCTCCGACTGCGAGGTGAACTGCCTCATCGCACCCGGCGGCTCCGTCGAGTGGATGTGCCTGCCGCGCCCCGATTCGCCCAGCGTGTTCGGCACCATCCTCGACCGCAGCGCCGGCCACTTCCGGGTGAGCCCCTACGGCGTCACCGTGCCCGCCGCGCGCCGCTACCTGCCGGGCAGCATGATCCTGGAGACCACCTGGCAGACGGGCACCGGCTGGGTGATCGTGCGCGACGCGCTGGTGATGGGCCCGTGGCACAACCGCACCAGCCGCTCGCGCACCTACCGCCGCACGCCCGAGGACTGGGACGCCGAGCACATGCTTCTGCGCACCATCCGCTGCGTCAGCGGCACCGCCGAGATCGAGCTCACCTGCGAGCCCGCGTTCGACTACCACCGCTGCTCGGCGAGCTGGTCGTACTCGGGCGAGGGCTACAACCAGGCCGTCGCCCGCGCGACGGCCGCCCCCGCGGGGCGGGGCGTGGAGCCCGGCCCCGCCGGCGAACAGCCCGAGCTCACCCTCACCACCGACATGCGCCTCGGCCTCGAGGGCCGCGACGCGCGCGCCCGCACCCGCATGACCGAGGGCGACCAGCTCTACGTGGCGCTCTCGTGGTCGCCGCTGCCGCCGCCGCGCACGTACGACGAGGCGGCCGACGCCATGTGGCGCACCTCCGAGTACTGGCGCCGGTGGATCAACGTCGGCTCCTTCCCCGACCACCCCTGGCGCGAGTACCTGCAGCGCAGCGCGCTCACCCTCAAGGGCCTCACCTACGCCCCCACCGGCGCCCTCATGGCGGCGGCCACCACCTCGCTGCCCGAGACGCCCGGCGGCGAACGCAACTGGGACTACCGCTACACCTGGGTGCGCGACACCACCTTCGCCCTGTGGGCGCTCTACACCCTCGGGCTCAACCGGGAGGCCGACGACTTCTTCGCCTACATCGCCGAGGTGAGCCGCGACGGCAACGGCGGCGAACGGCCCCTGCAGGTGATGTACGGGATCGGCGGCGAGCGCACGCTCACCGAGGGCACGCTCGACCACCTCGACGGCTACGAGGGCGCGCGCCCCGTCCGCGTCGGCAACGGCGCCTACGACCAGGCGCAGCACGACATGTGGGGCGCGCTCATCGACTCGATCTACCTGCATCTGCGCTCGCGCGACCAGATCCCCGAGTTCCTCTGGCCGCTGATCCTCGAGCAGGTGGGCAAGGCCATCGACAACTGGCGCAAGCCCGACCGCGGCATCTGGGAGGTGCGCGGAGAGCCGAAGCACTTCACGGCGTCCAAGGTGATGTGCTGGGTGGCGCTCGACCGCGGCGCGCGCCTGGCGGTGATGCACGGCGAGCACGAATACGCCGCCAAGTGGTCCGAGATCGCCGACGAGATCCGCGCCGACATCCTCGAGCACGGCCTGGACGAGCGCGGCGTGTTCACCCAGTACTACGGCGGCACGGGGCTGGACGCGTCGCTGCTGCTGGTGGTGCTGCGCCGCTTCCTGCCGCCCGACGACCCGCGCGCCCGCGCCACGGTGCTGGCGATCGCCGACGAACTCACCGTCAACGGCCTGGTGCTGCGCTACCGCACCGAGTCCACCGACGACGGCCTCTCCGGCGCGGAGGGCACCTTCACCATCTGCTCGTTCTGGCTCGTGGCCGCGCTGGTGGAGATCGGCGAGGTGCAGCGGGCGCGGCGCCTCTGCGAGCGGCTGCTGTCGTTCGCGAGCCCGCTCGGCCTGTACTCCGAGGAGCTCGACCCCAACACCGGCCGGCACCTGGGCAACTTCCCGCAGGCCTTCACGCACCTGTCGCTCATCAACGCGGTGGTGCACCTCATCCGCGCCGAGCGCAGGGTCGCGACGGGCCAGTTCCGGCCTGCGCATCGGACGTAGTCCGCGCGCCGGACGTAGTCCGCGCATCGTACGCAGTTCACGCCCGGACGTAGTCCGCGCGCGGCCACCCGTCAGCGCAGCCGGGCGAGCAGCGCGTCGGCCTCGTCGCCGATGCGGCGCACCACGTCGTACGCGGGCACCACCCCGCCCACGAGGCCCGACGCCTGCCCCGCGTTGACCACGCCCAGCTCCGGATCGTCCTTGTCGTAGGCGGCGGCGAGTTCGGCGTCGTCGGCGTCGACGCCCGCCCACCGGCGCGTGAAGTCGTTGGCGATCACCCGGGCGCCCCAGCGCTGCGGCCACGGCTGGCTGCGCGCGCGGTCGAACACCGAGGTGTACAGCGTGTCGGTGCCGCCGGCCGACACGACCCGGCGGCGTGAGTACTCGGGCCCGTCCGTCTCGGGGCTGGCGAGCAGCGCGGTGCCCACGAGCGCGCCCACCGCCCCCGCGGCGAGCACCGCGGCCAGCCCGCGCCCCGAGCCGATGCCGCCCGCCACCGCCACCGGCAGGTCGGTGGACTCGAGGACCATCTGCATCAGCGGCAGCGTAGAGACGTGGCCGGTGTGGCCGCCGGCCTCGGAGCCCTGCGCCACGACGAAGTCGACACCCGCCGACTCCACCACGCGCAGATCTTCAAGCGTGTTGATCTGCGAGCACACCAGGGCGCCGGCGTCGTGCGCCCGCTGCACGTAGGGGGCCGGGTCGCCGAAGCTCAGCGAGATCAGCTCGGGCCGCTGCTCCAGCGCCGCGCCGAGGAGCGTGTCGTCGGCATCGAGCGACCACGTCATGAGCCCGATCCCCAGCGGACCGCCGTGCCGGCGCGCCTCCGCCGACTCGGCCGCGATCCACTCGGGCGTGGTGTACCGGGCGGCGCCGAGCATGCCGATGCCGCCCGCCCGGCTCACCTCGCCCGCCAGCCGGCCGCCGGAACGGCCGCCCATCGGGGCGCCGATCACGGGGACCCGCAGCCCCAGCCGCTCGGTCAACCAGGTCGTGATCACTGTGCACTCCTCCTCGGCCCCGGGGGCGCGCCCCCGGGCCCGCGGGCCCGGGACGCCCGGGATCACTTCTTGGGTTTGTCGCCCTGTTCGGTGGACAGCGCGGCGACGAAGGCTTCCTGGGGCACCTCCACGCGGCCGATGGTCTTCATGCGCTTCTTGCCCTCCTTCTGCTTCTCGAGCAGCTTGCGCTTGCGGGAGATGTCGC
>CAZDSL010000130.1:0-2776 GCA_964507655.1 uncultured Mycobacteriaceae bacterium
ACGTTGCCGGAACCGGGAGCATCAGCGGGAGCCGACGTCCTCCGTGCCGGACAGCTCGACGCGGGCCGGGGCGGCGGCGGTACGGCGCAGGCCGATCACCATCAGCAGCGGCAGCAGCGACTGCAGGCCGGTGCACAGCCGCTCCGTCAGCCCCAGATACAACCCGAGCTGCGCGGTGACGTACATCGCGAGCGCCGACACCGCGATGATGCAGCCGGCCGCGATGCAGCCCTCGCGCCCCGTGAGCTTGGCCGCCCAATCGGCCGACGAGAGCAGCGGCACCGAGGGTCTCCACAGCGCCATGACGAACGGCCAGAGGGTGAGAAGCACCGCGCCGGCGACGGCGCAGCTCATGTGGTCGAAGGCGCTGCCGCCGGCGGGCTGGGGGAAATAGGCGACACCGAACCCGGCCGCGCCGGCCAGGACGATGATCGCCCGGGCGGCGGGATGGATGCCGCGCAGCCCGATCGCCGTGAGGACGTGGCACACGGCCACGAGGTAGAGGGCGGCCGTCATGAACCAGCGGTCCTGGGCGCCGAGGCCCGAGAGCACGCTGATGGTCTCCTGCAGCGGATCGTATCCGGGCGGCTGCAGGCGCGGCGCGACGATCCAGCCGACGATGAGCACCGTGGGCGTGGCGGCGCCGGTCCACAGCGCCCACCGGGGCGGCACGGAAGGGCGGGTGTCCCGCAGCTCGGAGCGGCCTTCAGTGTCGAGCATCAGCGCACGGCCTTCGCGCCGAGCCTCCCGCCGGGACGGGTGGTGACCGATTTCTGCTGCATCATGCGCGCCTCCTCGCGCCGCACGGACATGCCGCGCGGCGCCCGATCCGCTGAGGGCCGCGCGGCGCACTGGCACCGCCCCCGGCGCCGCGGCGACCCTGTCCCCCCTCGAATCTACGTCGCAGTGAGACAGACGGGCACGTTTCTGTGTGATTCCCGATGGCCGGTGGTCCCGGTGTGCGATGGATTCCATCGACACCTTGCTCGTGGCGCGTCTAGCCTCGGACCGGAGACGGCGGTCGCCGGAGCGGGCGCGGCGGCCGCCACGCACATCGATCAACCCAGGAGTGGCAGAGGATATGAGCGGCGAGGATTCCAGGTTCGAGGGCAAGGTCGTGCTGGTGACGGGGGCGGCGCGCGGTCAGGGACGCACGCACGCGGTGGCCTTCGCGGAGCGGGGCGCCGACCTGGTGCTGTGCGACCGGTGCGAGGACGAGGCGGGCGTGGGCTACCCGCTGGCCACCGATGCCGATCTCGCGGAGACGGTCCGCCAGGTCGAGGCGTTGGGCCGCAAGGTGGTCTGGGAGAAGCTCGACACCCGCGACCGTGCCGGCCTCGAGGCTCTGGTCGCCCGCGCCGAGAAGGAGCTGGGCTCCATCGACATCGCGGTGGCCAACGCCGGCGTCTCCGGCATGGCGTCGATCACCGACCATGACCAGGCGGTGTGGGACGACGTCGTCGGCTCCAACCTGCACGGCGTATTCCACACCCTCGCTGCGGTGGCGCCGGGCATGGCCAAGCGCGGGTACGGGCGCATCGTCACCGTCTCGTCGATGATGGGCCGCACCTCCGCCCCCAACCAGGCCGCGTACTGCGCCTCCAAGTGGGGCGTGATCGGCATGACCAAGTCGGCCGCGCAGGAGCTCGCGCCGCAGGGCGTCACCGTCAACGCCGTCGCCCCCGGCAACATCGACACGCCCATGGTCAAGAACCAGCGGCTCTACGACGTCGTGTGCCCCGACATCGAGAACCCCACCTGGGAGGACGTCGCGCCGCGCCTGCAGGGCCTGCACGCGCAGCCCATCGCGGTGCTCGACCCGTTCGAGGTGACGCGGGCCGTGATGTTCCTGGCCGATGAGGCGAGCGCGCACATCTCGGGCATCGTGGTGCCGGTCGACGCCGGCGCCGCCAGCCGCACCTCGGCGTAGCGCGCCGGCCACGAGGGCGGCGGGGTTCTGCGGAGCCCCGCCGCCCTCGCGCGCGTTCCGGGCGGGGGCTCCGGGTGTGGTTCAACGGAATCGCACCCCGAGCCTCCGCCCGCGTCATCGTCCGTCCGGGTCGTGGTTCCTCTCTCTCACTGCCCGGAGCTGCGCCTTGTTGTACACCTCCACCTCGGCGTGGGAGTCGTCGCTCAGGTGCAGTCCCATCGGACGGAGTTCCCGGATGTACTCGTTGGCCGAGTACGCCGCGTCGAGGAGGAACGGCCACGGCAGCCGAAGATCATCGTGGGAGTCGGCGTACTCAGCCAGCCAGGGGAACCAGGGCATCGGAGCGATGCTGCGGGCAAGCGCGAGGCAAAGGGCGGCAGCTTCTTCGACGGCTGCCTCCATGAGCTCGGTCTGCCCCTGGAATCGATAGGCGTCGGCATAGATGTCGGAGATCGGCCGGTAGTGGTCGAGTTCGGCCAGCAGCCCCTCGTAGACGACGTCGTAGAACCGGAACTCGAAGTCCTCCTCCTCTATCTCCCGGTCGAACGCCGCCTGGCAGGCGGGTGACTCGCACGCGTCGATCCAATCGCCCTCGACGTCGAGATAGGTGCACCCGCAGGGCTGCACGAGCCTTCCGTCCCCGACGGGGGCCCAGTCGTCGCCCGCGGCGGCGAGGGCCTCGAGAGCCTCCTCGAGCCGGGCGAAGGGGCAGCCGTCGGGGCCGCAGGTGTCGGGGCCGTGGTGGCAGGTCATGATGTCTCCTCAGTGGTGGCGGTGGCGGAGCGGGTCAGGCCGCGTACAGGGCGGGGCGGATGGTGGTGCATGAGGACAGGACCTCGCGGTCGA
>CAZDSL010000130.1:2876-6545 GCA_964507655.1 uncultured Mycobacteriaceae bacterium
CACGGACCCGCATGCAGTCGGCTCTGCTCTGCGGCGGCACACCACGGAACACGGCGACGTCGACGGTCGCCGTGGTCGGCCGGCGCTTGCCGGCGATGGCGCGCGCCGGCAGTCCGGGGTCGAGGTCGACGTCCTCGGGTCCGCAGCCGGGGCGGAGGAGGGTCTTCGCCGCGCTTGCCAGAACGTGGTAGTGGTCGAGCAGGACGAGGACGGACTCCGCGGTGGCGTCACTGCGATTCGGGATCATGATCGATACTCCATCTGGGATTCGGTGCCCGGGATCGGCTCCCGGGCGACGTGGGTGCTGGGGAAAGCGGAGCCCCCCAGGGGGGACCCTGGGGGGCTCATGCAGTCGGATTCGGTCGGTTCTCGTTCGGTGCCGGTGGTTCGTGCTCCTTCTCATGGTGCGTCGATGATCACGGTATTGCGGCGCCGATTGCCGCCGCTTTCGATCCGTGCCGGATTGGACGGGATTCATCGGATCCGGCTGGGATGGTGTTCCATTGCATTCGGGCATTCTCCGCGGATCGCTGCGGAATCCTTCGGGAGAATGATTTCCTGCGAACGCTTCGTGTGGGATTCGGGCGAGTTTCATGAAGGCGAATACATTCCGATGATTCCGGAAATCATCGGAAAGCTCCCTGAAACGCCGGATGAAACGCCTGATCAGACGTATGCGCCCGCCGGCCGGAGGCCTCGGAGCTGATCAGCCCGTGGTTCCGTCGCTGGAAAGAATCGCGTATTCAGTTGCCTATCCTGTTGCCGCTACTGTGGGCGGCGTGCCCCGACTCTGTGGGCCGGTGGCGGTGCATCCGCTTGGGGACGCTGTTGCGCAACGCCTACAGACTGCCACCGTGGGCGGCGCCAGTCAAGCGATTGAAACGGCTGTCTGCGGCCCGCGCGGACGGGTGCGTAAACGGCGACGGGGCCCTTTTCCGCGGCGTGCGGAAAAGGGCCCCGTCGGGGGAGTCGCGCGTCTTACTCGGCGACGGTGAGCACCACGTCGGCGAGGGCCGGGGCCTCGTCGCGCTCCGGCACGACGGCGGTCACGAGGATCTGCGAACCCTCTCGCCACATGCGCACCCGCAGCGTCTCGCCGGGGAACACGATGCCGGCGAAGCGGGCCGCGAAGCCCTTCACCTTGGCCGTGTCGCTGCCGAGCATGGCGTCCACGACCGTCTTGCAGGTGATGCCGTAGGAGCACAGCCCGTGCAGGATCGGCTTGTCGAAGCCGGCGGCCTTGGCGAACTCCGGGTCGGAGTGCAGCGGGTTGCGGTCGCCGCACAGGCGGTAGAGCAGCGCCTGCTGCGGCAGGATCGGCGCGTCGACCACGGCGTCGGGCTCGCGGTCGGGCAGCTCCACCTTGTTCGAGGGGCCGCGCTCGCCGCCGAAGCCGCCCTCGCCGCGGGCGAAGATCGACGAGCGGGTGGTCCACAGCAGGTTGCCGTCGGCGTCGACGGCCTCGCCCTCCTGCACGATGACGGCGGCCTTGCCCTTGTCCCAGATCTCGGCGATCTTCGTGGTCGTGGTGCCCGACCCGTTGGCGGGGATCGGGCGGTGCACGATCACCTCCTGGCTGCCGTGCACCACCTTGGCCAGGTCGATGTCGACGCCGGGGAACTGGACCTTCGGCGGCTCCGCGACGTGCAGGGTGGCCGCGACGGTGGCGAAGGTGGGCAGCACCTGCGACTCGTCGTCGCGCAGGTAGCGCAGCTCGTCGGGGTCGGTGGGGCGCGCGCCCGCGCCCACGCCCAGGTTGTAGAGCTGTACGTCGGAGCTCGTCCACGAGTATTCCTGGACGGGCAGCGTGGCGCCGAGGGCGACGGCGGGATCGATGGGCATTCAGGCCCCCTTCTTGACGGTGGTGGTGTCCTGCTTCGCCTTCTCGGCGATGTCGAGCACGGCCAGGTAGCCGAAGGTCATCGCGGGGCCGATCGTGGCGCCCGGCCCGGCGTAGGTGTGGCCCATCACCGGCGAGCTGCAGTTGCCCGAGGCGTACAGGCCCTCGATGGCGGTGCCGTCGGCGCGCAGCACGCGGGCGGCGGTGTCGGTGAGCACGCCGCCCTTGGTGCCCAGGTCGCCCGGCACCATCTTGATGGCGTAGAAGGGGCCCTTGTCGATGGCGCCGAGCGAGGGGTTGGGCTTGTTGAGCGGGTCGCCGTAGTAGTGGTCGTACGCGCTCTCGCCGCGCTGGAACTCCGGATCCTTGCCGTCGCGGGCGTAGCCGTTGAACGTCTGCACGGTCTGGCCCAGCGCGTCGGCGGGCACGCCCATCTTCTCGGCCAGCTCGGCGATGGTGTCGGCCTTGACGATGACGCCGGCCTTGTACCAGCGGCCCGGGAAGGGCTGGCGCGGCGTGATGCCGGTGAACGAGTAGCGGTTGCGGTAGCGCTGGTCGAAGACGAGCCAGGCCGGGATGTTCTCGCCCGGGCCCTCGCCCTGGCCCCACTTGCCGCCGTACATCGCGTGGGTGGCCTCGACGTAGGGGGCCGACTCGTTGACGAAGCGCCGGGCGCGATCGTTGACCATGATGCAGCCGGGCAGGCTGCGCTCGGAGAGCGCGAACCAGGGGCCGCCGGTGAGCGGCATGGACGGGCCCCACCAGGCGTCCTCCATGAAGCCGACCTCGGCGCCCAGGCGCTGCGCGGCCTCGATGCCCGCGCCCGTGTTGGCCGCGGCGCCCACCGTCCACTCGGAGCCGATGGGTGCGCGCTGGTACTTCTGCCGCATCTCGGCGTTGTGCTCGAAGCCGCCCGAGGCGAGGACCACGCCCAGGCGGGCGCCGATGACGTCCTCGGAGCCGTCGGCCTTGCGCACCTTCACGCCGGTGACCCGGTCGCCCTCGGTGACGAGGTCGGTGAGCTCGGTGCTGAGCAGGATCGGCACGCCCGCCTGCAGCAGCCCGGCGCGCATGCCCGCCACCAGGGCCTGGCCGCGCACCAGCAGGTGCTTCTTGCGGGCCTTGGCGGCGAGGAAGCGGATGCCCACCTTCATGGCCTGCAGCGGCCCGCGGGGGTGGCGCATGAGCAGGTTGAGCCACTTGTAGTCGGCCTGCGTGATGACGAAGTTCGGCGGCGCCTTGACGTAGTCGGGCTCGAGGTTCTTCAGCTCGGCGCCCAGCGCGTGCCCGTCGAACGGCACCGGCTCGACGCTGCGCCCGCCGACGCGCCCGCCCGGGGCCTCGGGGTAGTAGTCGGAGTAGTTGGTGACCCAGCGCAGCTCGAGCGGCGAATTGGCCAGCACGAACGAGAGCATCTCCGGGCCGCGCTCGAGGTAGGTGTCGATGCGCTCGGGATCGACCGTGTCGCCGATGATGGAGTGCAGGTAGGTGCGGGCGGCCTCGGGGGTGTCCTGGACGCCGTCGCGGCGCAGCACCTCGTTGTTGGGGATCCACACGCCGCCGCCCGACCTGGCGGTGGAACCGCCGTAGTGCGGGGCCTTGTCGATGATGACGGCCCGCAGGCCGTTCTTCGCGGCGGTCAGGCCGGCCGTCATGCCCGCCCCTCCGCTGCCGACGATCACGATGTCGTACTGCTGCTCGGTCATGTAGAACAGGTTATAGAACGGTGTCCGGAGGCGGCCAGGCGCCGCCTCGTGATGCCGATTCTGACCCGCTGACCGGCGCCGGAGCCAACATCGGTGTCCGGCCAGTGGGACGGCCGCGCGGGG
>CAZDSL010000130.1:6645-8134 GCA_964507655.1 uncultured Mycobacteriaceae bacterium
GCCCCGCGGCGGCGGGCACCGCGGGGCAGCATGGGTGCCATGGACGAGGCCGGCGGACGGGACGGGGCAGGACAGGACGGGCCAGGACAGGACGGGGCGGGCCGCGCGCCGGCGGACGACGAGGAGCAGCTCGTCGCCGTCGTGCGCGAGTTCATCGACCGCGACGTGCGCCCCGGGGTGCGCGAGGCGGAGCACTCGGGCGCCTATCCCGAGCGCTGGATCGAGCAGATGAAGCGCCTGGGCGTGTACGGGCTGCTGGTGCCGGAGGAGTACGGGGGCACGCCGGTGTCCACCGTGTGCTTCGCCCGCGTCACCGAGGAGCTGGCGCGGGGCTGGATGTCGCTGGCCGGCGCGATGGGCGGGCACTCGGTGGTGGCCGACCTGCTGGTGCGGTTCGGCACGGAAGACCAGCGCCGCCGGTACCTGCCCCGCATGGCCACCGGCGAGGTGCGCGCCACGATGGCCCTCACCGAGCCGGGCGGCGGCTCCGATCTGCAGGCCATCACCACCACGGCGCGGCGCGATGGCGAGGAGCTGGTGATCGACGGCGCCAAGACGTGGATCTCCAACGCGCAGCATGCGGGGGTCATCGCGCTGCTGTGCAAGACCGACCCCGATGCGCGCCCGCGGCACCGGGGCATCTCGGTGGTGCTCGCCGAGCCGGGCGCGGGGCTGACGGTGTCGCGCGATCTGCCCACGCTGGGATACCGGGGCGT
This sequence comes from uncultured Mycobacteriaceae bacterium, assembly GCA_964507655.1. GTDB lineage: Bacteria > Actinomycetota > Actinomycetes > Mycobacteriales > Mycobacteriaceae > Tomitella. Next base: position 7,362 of record CAZDSL010000130.1, read on the forward strand.
GGAGGCGTGCACGCTGACGTTCGACGGGTACCGCACCGACGCCGCGGCGGTGCTCGGCGGCGCGCCGGGGCGCGGCTTCGCGCAGATGATGGCGGGGCTGGAGGTGGGGCGGATCCAGGTGGCGGCGCGGGCGTTGGGGGTGGCGGCGGCCGCGCTGGAGGATGCGCTGCGGTACGCGCAGCAGCGGGAGAGCTTCGGGCGGCCGCTCTGGCGCCACCAGGCGGTGGGCGGGCGGCTCGCCGACACGGCCACCGAGCTCATGGCCGCGCGGCAGCTCACCCGCTACGCCGCCGAGTGCCGCGACGCGGCCCGCGCCGGCGGCGGGCGGGCCGACATGGAGGCGGGCATGGCCAAGCTCTTCGCCTCGGAGGCGGCGATGCGCGCGGCGCTGTCGGCGGTGCGGGTGCACGGCGGCCTCGGCTACTCGACGGAACTCGACGTGGAGCGGTACTTCCGCGACGCCCCGCTGATGATCGTCGGCGAGGGCACCAACGAGATCCAGCGCGACGTGATCATCCGGCAGCTCGTGGCCCGCGGCGGGCTGCCGCGGGCGTGGCGCGCCGGCGACGCGCGCCCCTGACGGGCGGGCCCGCGCGGCGCCCTCTGCGGACGGCCTCCGCCGCACCCCTGGCCGGCCCGCGGGTACGCGCGACGCGGGCCCGCAGGGAGCCGTCCCCTGCGGGCCCGCGGCGCGGTCGTCCGGTCCTATCGCGCGGGGGCCACCGTCTCCTTGGCCCAGCGGTAGTCGGCCTTGCCGCTGGGGGAGCGCCGGA
>CAZDSL010000131.1:0-8125 GCA_964507655.1 uncultured Mycobacteriaceae bacterium
CGCAAGGAGAACGCCGAGCACCAGATCGAGGTCGTCGGCGGCAAGCTGCGCAGCCTGATGAGCTGGGTCGACCGCCCCATCACCGAGACGGCCTGAGCCGCCCCGCCAACGCACACGCGCGCCGCCCGGGACCAGCACGGTCCCGGGCGGCGCGCGTGTGTCGTCCGCGCCCGGCGCGGTGCGGCCGGTCAGATGGGGCGGAAGCCGGCGCCCACGCCGCCGTGCGCGTCGATGGTGGCGAGCGCGGCGTCGATGTCGGTGCCCACGGTGGGGCTCAGGCACGGCACCTGCAGGTACGCGTTGACCATGCCCACCAGGGTGGTGCCGGCGACGACGGGGGCGCCCGAGTCGCCTTCCATGACGCAGATCTGCGTCCACGTCTCGTGCCGCGTGGTGTCGGTGAGCCAGGTGACCCCGCACGTGACGCCGGTGGTGCGGCCGTCCTTGCAGGCGATCCCCGGGAAGGGCAGCGGGTGGCCGGTGTCGGTGATGGTGATGCCACCCACGCTGTTGACCGGGGTCACCAGCGCCGGGTCGAACTCGATGACGCCCACGTCGATGCCGGGGTAGACGGCCACGAGCGTGCCCACGGGGGTGTCGTCCCAGGCGAACTCCGGGACGATCGCGGCGCCGGGTGCGCCGCAGTGGCCGGCGGTGAGGCCCACCAGGCGCCCCGCCGCGTCGTGGCCGATGGTGGTGAGCGTGCAGGCCGCGGTGCCGCCGACGATGATGCCGGAGCCGCCGCCGAGCACGGCCTGCGACGGCGCGGCCACCGCCGCGGGTGCGGTGGCGAGCGCGCCCGCCGTGGAGACGGCCATGGCCGCAGCCGCGCACGCGGCCGCCAGCCGCCGCCGGTGCGCGCGTCGTCGCGGGCGGTGGGTACCGGAGTGGTGGAACACGAGTAATCCCCTCGTCGCTTCCGCGGCCGGCGTCGCCGCGGCGACCGCGCGGGCCGCCGGTGCGGCGGGCCCGCCCTGCAATACTAGGGGAGGCGGGGGAGTCCGCCGGGCGGGCCGTAAACTGTGGTGGTCCAACGTTCCACAACCGCAGGGGAGTCACGCCCGTGAGCCAGTCCGGCCGGCCCGTAGTCCTGATCGCAGACAAGCTAGCCCAGTCGACCGTCGAGGCGCTCGGTGGCGACGTGGAGGTGCGCTGGGTCGACGGCCCTGACCGCCCGAAGCTGCTCGCCGCGGTGCCCGAGGCCGACGCGCTGCTGGTGCGCTCGGCGACCACCGTCGACGCCGAGGTGCTGGCCGCGGCCCCCAACCTCAAGATCGTCGGCCGCGCCGGCGTGGGCCTCGACAACGTCGACATCCCGGCCGCCACCGAGCGCGGCGTCATGGTGGTCAACGCCCCCACCTCCAACATCCACTCGGCCGCCGAGCACGCCATCGCGCTGCTCATGTCCACGGCCCGCCAGATCCCCGCCGCCGACAAGACCCTGCGCGACGGCGAATGGAAGCGCAGCAGCTTCAACGGCGTAGAGCTGCTGGGCAAGACGGTGGGCGTGGTGGGCCTGGGGCGCATCGGCCAGCTCGTGGCCCAGCGCCTGGCCGCGTTCGAGACCAAGATCATCGCGTACGACCCCTACCTGCCGGCCGCCCGCGCGGCGCAGCTGGGCATCGAGCTGGTCTCGCTCGACGAGCTGCTCTCGCGCGCCGACATGATCACCGTGCACCTGCCCAAGACGCCCGAGACGAAGGGCCTCATCGGCGCCGAGCAGCTCGCCGGCGTCAAGGAGGGCGTGATCATCGTCAACGCGGCCCGCGGCGGCCTCATCGACGAGTCCGCGCTGCACGACGCGATCGTCGCCGGCCGCGTGCGCGGCGCCGGCTTCGACGTGTACGCCACCGAGCCGTGCACCGATTCGCCGCTGTTCGCGCTCGACCAGGTGGTGGTGACCCCGCACCTGGGCGCGTCCACCGCGGAGGCGCAGGACCGCGCCGGCACCGACGTCGCCAAGTCGGTGCTGCTCGCGCTGGCGGGCGAGTTCGTCCCCGACGCCGTCAACGTCTCGGGCGGCCCGGTGGGCGAGGAGGTCTCGCCGTGGCTCGAGCTGGTGCGCAAGCTGGGCCTGCTGGCGGGCGTGCTCTCCGACGGCGCCCCCACCACCGTCCAGGTGACGGTGCGCGGCGAGCTGTCCTCGGCCACCGTCGACATCCTCGGGCTCGCGGCGCTGCGCGGCATGTTCTCGGCCATCACCGATGACGCCGTCACGTTCGTCAACGCCCCGCAGATGGCCGAGCAGCGCGGCGTCTCGGTGAGCGTCGACACGCACACCGAGAGCAGCACGCACCGCAGCGTCGTCGAGGTCGTCGCGGTCACCGCCGACGGCGCGGCGGTCACCGTCGCGGGCGCGCTCACCGGCCTGCAGCAGGTGGAGAAGCTGGTCCAGATCAACGGCCGCAGCTTCGACATCCGCGCCGAGGGCGACAACGTGCTCATCAGCTACGAGGATGCGCCGGGCGCGCTCGGCAAGATCGGCACCGTCCTCGGCGACGCCGGCATCGACATCCAGGCGGCGGCGCTCTCGCACGACGCGGAGGGCACCGGCGCCACCGTCATCCTGCGGCTGTCCGAGCAGGTCTCCGACGACACCCTCGCCGCCCTCAAGGACGCCGTCTCGGCCTCGCGGGTCGAGCAGGTCGACCTGTCCTGAGCGGCGCCCAGCGCACCCCCGGGCGGGCGGCCCGCGCCGCCCGCTCGGCCCCGGCCGCCGCGCTCCGCGCCCGGCCCCCGACCACAATGAAGTGAGGAATCGATGAAGCTCGCCGTCATCGCAGGCGACGGGATCGGCCCCGAGGTCGTCGGGCAGGCGCTCGGCGCCCTGCGTGCGGTCGTGCCGGGCGTGGAGACCACCGAATACGACCTGGGCGCCCGGCGCTACCACCGCACCGGCGAGCTCATGCCCGACGGCGTGCTCGACGAGATCCGCGGCCACGACGCGATCCTGCTCGGCGCCATCGGCGACCCGTCCGTCCCCAGCGGCGTCCTCGAGCGGGGGCTCCTGCTCAACACCCGCTTCGCGCTCGACCACCACGTGAACCTGCGCCCCTCGAAGCTGTACCCGGGCGTCGCGAGCCCGCTGGCCGATGCGCCGGCCATCGACTTCCTCGTGGTGCGCGAGGGCACCGAGGGGCCGTACACCGGCACCGGCGGCGCCATCCGCGTGGGCACCCCGCACGAGGTGGCCACCGAGGTGAGCACCAACACCCGCTTCGGCGTGGAGCGCGTGGTGCGCTACGCGTTCGAGAAGGCCATGGCGCGCCGGGGGCACCTCACCCTGGTGCACAAGAACAACGTGCTCGCCTTCGCGGGCACGTTGTGGACCCGCACCGTCGACGAGATCGCGGCGGAGTACCCGCAGGTGGAGACGGCGTACATGCACGTCGACGCCGCGACGATCCACATGGTCACCGACCCCGCGCGCTTCGACGTCATCGTCACCGACAACCTCTTCGGCGACATCATCACCGACCTCGCGGCGGCGGTGAGCGGCGGCATCGGCCTGGCGGCCAGCGGCAACATCGACGCCACGGGCGTCAACCCCAGCATGTTCGAGCCGGTGCACGGCAGCGCCCCCGACATCGCCGGGCAGGACAAGGCCGACCCCACGGCCGCGATCCTGTCGGCGTCGCTGCTGCTCGACCACCTCGGCCGCACGGAGGAGGCGGCGCGCATCGAGCAGGCGGTGGCCGCCGACCTGCGCGAGCGCACGGGCACGGCCGGCACGGTGGCGACGGGCGAGCGGATCATCGCGCGCATCTGATCCGCCCCGCATCCGGCGCCGCACGCGCGTCACGGCCCGTCCTTCCCCCCGAGGAGGGCGGGCCGTCGTGCGCGGTGCCTCGGCGGCGCGGGCCGCCGTTAGGATGAGCGCATGCGTCTGGGACGAGTGATCAGCAAAGACGGTGTGGCCTTCGTGCGGATCGACGACGGCGAGGTGGACATGACCACCGGCCGCGCGCCGGCCGACCTGCGCGCGCACGAGATCAAGGACCACCCCTTCGGCACGCCGACGTACACGGGCCGCAGCTGGTCGCTGGCCGAGGTGCGGCTGCTGGCCCCCATCCTCGCCAGCAAGGTGATCTGCGTCGGCAAGAACTACGCCGACCACGCCGCGGAGATGGGGGGCGAGCCGCCGGAAGACCCTGTCATCTTCCTCAAGCCGTCCACGACGATCATCGGCCCCGAGGCGCCCGTGGTGCTGCCGCCCACCTCGCAGGAGGTGCACTTCGAGGGCGAGCTGGCGGTGGTGATCGGCCAGGTGGCCAAGTCGGTGCCCGCCGAGCGGGCCTCGGAGGTGGTGCTGGGGTACACCTGCGCCAACGATGTGACCGCGCGCGACCACCAGCGCCACGACGGCCAGTGGACGCGGGGCAAGAGCCACGATTCCTTCTGCCCGCTGGGCCCGTGGATCGAGACGTCGCTCGACCCGTCGTCGCTGCGGCTGCGGACCACGCTCGACGGCGAGGTGAAGCAGGACTCGTCCACCTCGCTGCTGCTGCACCCGGTCCCCGAGCTGATCGCGTGGGTGTCCGAGGTGATGACGCTGCTGCCGGGCGACGTCATCCTCACCGGCACCCCCGCCGGCGTGGGGCCGATGACCTCCGGGCAGACGGTGAGCGTCGCGATCGACGGCATCGGCGCGCTGCGCAATCCCGTCGGCGTCCGCAAGTAGCGCGCCACCCCCGGCCGGGGGATGACAGCGGGCGTGCCATGGGTCACAGTCGATGCACCACCACCGGCACGACCGAGGAGCAGAGATGACCGGCCTGGACACACCCCTCACCCCGCTGCGCTTCCTGGAACGCTCGCTTGAAGGGCACCCCGACGCGGAGGCGGTGGTGGACGGGCCCCGGCGGCTCACCTACCGCGCGCTGGCAGACACGGTCCAGCGGCTCGCGCACGGGCTGCGCGCCCGCGGCCTCCGGCCCGGAGAGTCGGTGGCCGTACTCGCCCCCAACAGCGCCGAGGCGCTGGCGGCGCACTTCGCGGTGCCGCTGGCCGGGGGAGTGCTGGTGATGCTCAACACCCGGCTGGCCGTGCCGGAGGTGCAGTACATCCTGGAGCACTCCGAGGCGCGCTTCCTGTTCGGGGATGCGGCGCTGCTCGCCCCGGTGCTCGAGGCGGGGGTGCCGCCCGGCGTCGACGCGGTGGTGGTGCATCCCGGCGAGGACGGTGCGCCCGGGACGGCCCCGGGCGCCGAGGAGTACGCCCGGTGGACGGCGCAGGCGCCCGCGGAGCCGCTGCCCTGGGAGGTCGCCGACGAGACGGCGACGATCGCGGTCAACTACACCTCGGGCACCACGGGCCGGCCCAAGGGCGTGATGTACACCCACCGCGGCGCGTACCTCAATGCGCTGGGCGAGGTGATCACGCAGGACCTGGTGCCGCTCACCCGCTACCTGTGGACGCTGCCGATGTTCCACTGCAACGGCTGGTGCACCACGTGGGCCCTCACGGCGGCCTCGGGCACGCACGTGTGCCTGCGCGCGGTGCGCGGCGACGACATCTGGCGGCTCATCGGCGAGGAGGACATCACCCGCATGGCCGGTGCGCCCACGGTGCTGGCCACCATGGCCGCGGCGCCCGCCGCCAGGCCGATGGGCGGGGCGCTGGCGATGGTGACGGCGGGGGCGCCGCCGTCACCGACGATCATCGCGCGGTTCGAGGAGCTGGGCATCGGGGTCGTGCACGTGTACGGGCTCACCGAGACCTACGGGCCCTACTCGTCGTGCGAGCCGCAGCCGGGCTGGGCCGCGCTGCCGGCGCCCGAGCGTGCGGCGCTGATGGCGCGCCAGGGTATCGGCATGATCAGCGCAGACCGGATGCGGGTGGTGGAGCAGCGCGCCGACGCGCAACTGGTGGACGTGCCGCGCGACGGCGCCACGATGGGCGAGATCGTCATGCGCGGCAACAACGTGATGAAGGGCTACTTCCGGGCGCCCGAGGCCACCGCGGAGGCGTTCCGCGGCGGGTGGTTCCACTCGGGCGACCTGGCGGTGATGCACCCCGACGGCTACGTGCAGATCCTGGATCGCGCGAAGGACGTGGTGGTCTCGGGCGGGGAGAACATCTCGACCATCGAGGTGGAGCAGGCGCTGCTGACGCACCCGGCGGTGCGCGACGTCGCCGTGGTGGGCGTCCCCGACGAGCGCTGGGGCGAGCGGCCCAAGGCGTTCGTCGTGCCGGTCGAGGGCGTGGAGGTGGGCGAGGACCAGCTCATCGAGCACGTGAAGGGCCGCATCGCCCGCTACAAGGCGCCGGGCGCCGTGGAGTTCCTGGTGGAGCTGCCCACCACGTCGACCGGCAAGATCCGCAAGAACGCGCTGCGCGACCGCGAGTGGGAGGGCCGCGGCTCCCGCGTGCAGGGGTGAGGTCGGCACCTGCGGGCGCGCGTCGGGCCGCCGACTAACCTGGGCGCATGACCACACCGTCTGCAGTACGAGTCCGGTTCTGTCCGTCGCCCACGGGTACGCCGCACGTGGGCCTGGTGCGCACGGCGCTGTTCAACTGGGCGTTCGCCCGGCACCACGGCGGCAGTCTGGTCTTCCGCATCGAGGACACCGATGCCGCGCGCGACTCGGAGGAGTCCTACCACGCCATCATCGACGCGCTGCAGTGGCTGGGGCTGGACTGGGACGAGGGCCCCGACATCGGCGGGCCGCACGCGCCCTACCGGCAGTCGCAGCGCCGCGATCTGCACCTCGACGTGGTGCGCCGCCTGCTCGAGGCGGGGGAGGCCTACGAGGCCTTCTCCACCCCCGAGGAGGTCGAGGAGCGGCACCGTGCGGCGGGCCGCGACCCGAAGCTGGGATACGACAACTTCGACCGCGACCTCACCGACGAGCAGCGCGAGGCGTACCGGGCCGAGGGGCGGCGGCCGGTGGTGCGGCTGCGGATGCCCGACTAGGCCCGTACGTGCACCTACCTCGTGCGCGGCGAGGTGTCCTTCCGCGCCGGCACGGTGCCCGACTACGCCCTCACCCGCGCCAACGGCGTGCCGCTGTACACGCTCGTCAACCCCGTGGATGACGCCACGATGGGCATCACCCACGTGCTGCGCGGCGAAGACCTGCTCTCGTCCACGCCCCGGCAGCTCGCGCTGTACGCGGCTCTGCAGCGCATCGGCGTCGCGGAGTCCACCCCGCAGTTCGGGCACCTGCCGTTCGTCATGGGCGCCGGCAACAAGAAGCTCTCGAAGCGCGACCCGGAGTCGAGCCTGTTCCACCACCGCGACCGCGGCTTCATCCCCGAGGGCCTGCTCAACTACCTGGCGCTGCTCGGCTGGGGCATCGCCGAGGACCGCGACGTGTTCTCGATGGACGAGATGGTGGCGGCGTTCGACATCTCCGCGGTGAACGCCAACCCGGCGCGGTTCGACCAGAAGAAGGCCGACGCCATCAACGCCGAGCACATCCGGCTGCTCGCGCCGGACGACTTCGCCGCGCGGCTGCGCGCGTTCCTCACCGGGCAGGGGCTGCTGCCGGCCGATGTCGACGACGCGCTGTGGCGCGAGGCCGCCGCGCTGGTGCAGACGCGCATCGTCGTGCTCTCGGACGCGTGGGGCCTGCTGAGCTTCCTGTTCGTGCCGGAGGCCGAGTTCACCGTGGACGAGAAGTCGGCGGCCAAGAATCTCGGGCCCGACGCGGCGCCCGTGATCGCCGCGGCGACCACGGCGCTCGAGGCGCTGGGCGAGTGGACCGTGGAGTCGATCGAGACGGCGCTCAAGGGCGCGCTGGTCGACGGGCTGGGGCTCAAGCCGCGCAAGGCCTTCGGGCCCGTCCGGGTGGCCGTGAGCGGGTCGCACATCAGCCCCCCGCTCTTCGAGTCCCTGGCGTTGCTGGGCCGCGAGCGCACGCTCGCGCGGCTCGCGTCGGCGGCGTCGCGCACGGCCTGACCGGCCCTCGCGCCGTCCGGACCCGGCCGCGGGCCCGGGCGGCGCGGGTGACGAGCGCCACCGCCGGGCGATTTGTGTAAACCCCGGGCGGTCCTGGTAGTGTTCTCATCGTTCGAGCGGGGAGCGAGGCGCTCCGGTGCCTACCGGAAGCCGCGCACATGCGTTCGAGCCGATGGGGTATGGTGTAATTGGCAACACAGCTGATTCTGGTTCAGCCATTCT
>CAZDSL010000132.1:0-1870 GCA_964507655.1 uncultured Mycobacteriaceae bacterium
CAAGGGCATCTCGCTGCCCGGCATGAACGTGTCGGTGCCCGCCATGAGCGAGAAGGACATCGAGGACCTGAAGTTCGCGCTCGGGCTGGGTGTGGACTTCGTGGCGCTGTCCTTCGTCCGTTCCGCCGGCGACGCCGACCTGGTGCGCGCCGTGATGGACGAGGTCGGCGCCACCCATGTCCCGGTGATCGCCAAGCTCGAGAAGCCCGAGGCGATCGAAGACCTCGAGGCCATCGTCCTGGCCTTCGACGCGGTGATGGTCGCCCGCGGCGACCTGGGCGTCGAGCTGCCGATGGAGCAGGTGCCGCTGGTGCAGAAGCGCGCCATCCAGGTGGCCCGCGAGAATGCCCGTCCCGTCATCGTGGCCACCCAGATGCTCGATTCGATGATCGAAAACGCCCGCCCCACCCGCGCCGAGGCGTCCGACGTGGCGAACGCGGTGCTCGACGGCGCCGACGCGGTGATGCTCTCCGGCGAGACGTCCGTGGGCAAGTACCCCATCGAGGCCGTCCGGGCGATGGGCCGGATCGTGCGCGCCGTCGAGGCCGACAGCGTCGACGTGCCGCCGCTCAGCCACGCTCCCCGCACCAAGCGTGGCGTGATCACCGACGCGGCGCGCGAGATCGGCGAGCGCCTCGACGTCTCCGCCCTCGCGGCCTTCACCCAGTCGGGCGACACGGTGCGCCGCGTCTCGCGCCTGCACACCTGGCTGCCGATCCTCGCGTTCACGCCGCTGCAGGACGTGTGCAACCAGCTCACGCTCACGTGGGGTACCGAGTCGTTCCTGGTCGACAAGGTGGAGTCGACCGACGAGATGATGCACCAGGTGGATCGCGCGCTGCTGGGCCTGGGACGGTACGAGCGGGGCGACGTCGTCGTCATCGTGGCGGGCTCGCCGCCGCACACCGTCGGCTCCACGAACATGGTGCACGTCCACCGCATCGGCACCGAGGACCGCTGAGCCCGTGGCGGTGACGCGTGTGGACGGGGCCGACGACCTGGCCGTGGTGCTCGAGCTCCTCGACCTGGCCGATGCGGGCGACGATGCCTTCGTGGGCCGGCACCCCACGCGCACCACGTTCAGCCGCACCTTCGGCGGCCAGCTGGTGGCGCAGTCGCTCATCGCGGCGGGGCGCACCGTGACGGGCGCCGGTCAGGTGCACTCGGTGCAGACGCACTTCATCCGCGGCGGCGACAATCGCCGCGACCTGCGACTGGAGGTGATGCGGCTGCGCGACGGCCGCGCGTTCGCCAACCGCCGCGTCGACGTCACCCAGGACGGGCAGCTGGTGTGCACCTCGCTGGTGGCCTACCAGGAGCCGGCGTCAGGGCTCGAGCACGCATCCCCGGCCCCCGCGGTCCCGCCGCCCGGTGACCTCCCCACGCTGCGCCAGGTGCTGGACGGCTTCGAGGATTCGCTGGCCATGTTCGCCGACGCCCTGCACCCGGTGGACATGCGCTACGCAAACGACCCGGCCTGGGTGCAGAAGGGCACCGGCGAGGCGCGCACCGACAATCGCGTATGGATGCGCTCGGCGGGGGAGCTGCCCGACGACCCGACGGTGCACGCGGCGATGCTGGCGTACGCCTCGGACACCACCGTGCTCGACTCGATTCTCACCACCCACGGTCTGTCGTGGGGGCTCGACCGCGTGCTCGCCGCGACGCTCAACCACTCGCTGTGGTTCCACCGGCCCGTCCGCTTCGACGACTGGCATCTGTACGCGACGACGTCGCCGGTGGCCGCGTCGTCGCGGGGGATCGGCCGGGGCGTGTTCTACGACGCCGACGGAGTGGCGCGGGTGTCGGTGGTCCAGGAGGGCGTGGTGCGGCACTACCCCGCCCGCCGGCGGTAGAGGCACGACGCAGC
>CAZDSL010000132.1:1970-6029 GCA_964507655.1 uncultured Mycobacteriaceae bacterium
CCCGCCCGCCGGCGGTAGAGGCACGACGCAGCGATTTACCACGGCCGTGCCGCAGCCTGGTCCGCGCGTGGAATCCCCAGCGCCGGTCTGTGACAGGGCTCTCCCGGCACCCCGCGCGCGGCCGCGTCCGGCAGGGGTGCCGATAGACTCGTCCCCGGCCACTGCGCAGGAAAGGTCGTGCCGCCCATGTCTCAGACGCCCCTCGATCCCGGCCCCCCGCCCGGCGGCGCCGCGACGGCACGCGAGCGCGATGCGGCCCGGGGCGGCGCCGTAGCCCGGCCCTGGCTCCCCATGCCGCCGGTCACGCCGTTCACGCTGCTGGCGGAGCGGTTCACCGTCAGCCGCCGCGGCCTGTATTGGGCCACCACCGCGGCGCTGTTGATGAGCGTCGTCCTCATGGTCACCGGCGGCGTCGTCCGCGTGACGGGCTCGGGCCTGGGCTGCCCCGACTGGCCCACCTGCGACGGCGACTCGATCACCACCACCGCCGAGATGGGCATCCACGGCGTCATCGAGTTCGGCAACCGCATGCTCACCTGGGTGCTCAGCGCCGCCGTCGGCTGGGCCATCATCGCCGCGCGGCTGCAGAAGCCGCAGGACGTGATCACCACCCGGCTGGCCTGGTCGCAGTTCTGGATGGTCATGCTCAACGCGGTGATCGGCGGGATCACCGTCATCACCGGGCTCAACCCGTACACGGTGGCGCTGCACTTCCTCGCCGCCACCGCGCTGCTCACCACCGCCACCTTCACCTGGCACCGCGTGCGCGCGGCCGACGCCCCTCCGCCCATGGGCGTGGGGGAGCGGTCTCACCGGCTGGGGCGGGGGCTGCTCGCATCCGCCGCGGTGCTGGTGGTGCTGGGCACCATCACCACCGGCGCCGGGCCGCACGCCGGCGACAGCAGCGAGGTGCACCGCATTCCCGTCGACTGGGCGCTGATCACCTGGATCCACGGGCTGGCCGCGGCGGCGACGCTGGTGTTCGCGGTGCTGCTGATGCGGTCGCTGGCGCCCGAGGCGCGCACGGCCCGGTTCCGGACCGGCGCGTTCCTTCTGGTCCTGGCGCTGCAGGGCGTGATCGGCATCGTGCAGAGCCTCACCCACCTGCCCGCCCTGGTCGTGGTGCTGCATCTGCTCGGCGCCGCGCTGGTGTGGATCGGCGCCGTGCGCGTGGCGCTGGACACGCCGCGGTCGGACGCCGAGCAGACGGTGGCGCACGCGGCGCGCCCCGTCGTCGCCTGACGCCGCGCCCGCGGTCTGCGGCGTCGTCCCTGTGACCGGGAGGCGGCGGTGCCTGCCGCGCGCCGGCCGTGGAACGTTCACGGAGAGAGTGTGCATTTCCGTGTCGACAAGGATGGGCGGTGCAGCGAGACATGCAGTGGGATGACGAGTGCGACGTACTGGTGGTGGGCTCGGGCGGCGGCGGCGTCACGGGCGCCTACACCGCGGCACGTGAGGGCCTGGACACCCTGATGGTGGAGGCCACCGACCGGTTCGGCGGCGTCACGTCGTACTCGGGCGGCGGCGGGATGTGGTTCCCCACCAACGCGGTGCTCAAGCGCAACGGCGACGAGGACACCATCGAGGACGCGCTGACGTACTACCGCTCGGTGGTGGGCGACCGCACGCCGGCCGACCTGCAGGAGACGTTCGTCCGCTCCGGCGCGCCCCTGATCGACTACCTCGAGCAGGACAGCAACCTCAAGTTCATGGAGCTCCCGTGGCCCGACTACTTCGGCAAGGCCCCCAAGGCCAGCGCCAAGGGCCGCCACATCATGCCGGTGCCGCTCAAGCCTGAGAAGCTCGGCGCGCTGCGCGACGTGCTGCGTCCGCCGCTGGACACCGATTGGCTGGGCAAGGAGCTGCCGCCGCAGGTGATCGGCGGCCAGGCGCTGATCGGTCGCTTCCTGCTGGCGCTGCAGCAGTACCCCAACGCCCGCACGCAGCTGAACACCCCGATCGACGAGTTCGTCGTGGAGGACGGCGCCGTGGTGGGCGCGCTGGCCACGGTGGACGGCAAGCGTACCGCGATCAAGGTCAACCGCGGCGTCATCGTCGCCTCGGGCGGCTTCGAGCGCAACGACGAGATGCGCAGCAAGTACGGCGTCCCGGGCGTGTCGCGCGATTCCATGGCCCCTCCCGGCAGCCTGGGCAAGGCGATCTCGGCGGGCATCGCCGTCGGCGCCGACACCGACCTGATGGATCAGGCCTGGTGGTCGCCGGGGCTGACCCACCCGGACGGCAACTCGGCGTTCGCGCTGTGGTTCACGGGCGGCATCTTCGTCGACCAGGAGGGCCGGCGCTTCGTCAACGAGTCGGCCGCCTACGACCGCATCGGGCGCGTGGCGCTCGACCGGATCGCCGACGGGTCGCTCACGCTGCCGTTCTGGATGATCTACGACGACCGCGAGGGCCTCGAGCCGCCGATCAAGGCCACCAACGTGTCGATGGTGGAGTCGGAGAAGTACGTCGACGCCGGCCTGTGGAAGACGGCCGACACGCTCGAGGGGCTGGCCGAGCAGATCGGCGTGCCGGCCGACAAGCTCATCGCGACGGTCGAGCGTTTCAACGGGTTCGTCGAGGCCGGTCACGACGACGACTTCCTCCGCGGCGACGAGCCCTACGACCGCGCCTTCTCCGAGGGTGAGCTGCCGCTGGTGCCGATCACGCAGGGGCCGTTCCACGCGGCGCAGTTCGGGCTGTCCGACCTGGGCACCAAGGGCGGCATGCGCACCGACACCGCAGCGCGCGTGCTGGATGCCGACGGCGAGGTGATCCGCGGGCTGTACGCGGCCGGCAACTCGATGGCCGCGCCCAGCGGGTACGTCTACCCGGGCGGCGGCAACCCCATCGGCACGTCGATGGTGTTCGCCCACCTGGCGGCCCTCGACATCGCAAAGGTCTGACGCCCCGGGGCACCCGCTCGCATGGCCTCCGCGGGGCACGGCTTCTTGCCGGGCGCCGCGTCGGCGCACTATGGAGGTGACGATTTCCAGCTCTTGAGGAGCGCGTCATGGTCAGCCTCTATTCGCTCATGTACGGCATCGGGTACACCCCGTGGGAGGGCGAGGCGGACTACGGGCCCCTGCCCGACGCGCTCGACGCGCGCCCGCCGGGCCGTGCGCTGGACGCGGGCTGCGGCACCGGCCGGCACTCGGTGATGATGGCCGAGCGCGGCTGGCATGTGGTGGGCGTCGACTACGTGGCCAAGGCGCTGTCGCGTGCGCGGGAGCGCGCCGAGCGGGCCGGCGTGGCCGACCACGTGCGCTTCCTCCCCGCCGACGTCGCACACCTTGACGATGCGCTCGCCGGTGAATCGTTCGACCTGGTCACCGACGTCGGCTGCCTGCACGGCCTGCCGGCGGCCTCGCGCCGCGCCTACGCCGCGTGGCTCACCGGCCACACCCCGGCGGGCGCCGAGCTGGTGGTGGCCGCCGCGTTGCCGCGCCGCGGACCCGGACCCAAGGGCATCGATGCCGACGAGCTCGCCGGGCTGTTCGGGGAGGGCTGGGAGCAGGTGAGCGCAGTGCCCGCCCCGGCAGGCACCGGCAAGGGGCCGCTGCGCGACGCCGAATTCTGGTGGTACCGGATGCGGCGCACCGGCTGACGGGCCGCGGCGCGCACCCGGCGGCGACGGATCGGGCCGGGAACGCCGCGGCCGGGTGCGCGGTGCGGTGCTCGAGGTGCCGTGCGGCGTGCGCGGTGCTGCGGTATGCCGTGCGGACGGGGGCCCGGGATGGTGTGCTGGGGGCATGCCGCCGGGCGCGACCAGCCCCGGCCCCGCGCGTGAAGGAGTGCCGTCATGACACTGTCGCTGAGCATCATCGGGTGGATCATCATCGGAGGCCTCGCGGGCTGGATCGCCTCGAAGTTCATGGGCACCGACGCCCAGCAGGGCATCTTCCTCAACATCGTGGTGGGCGTGGTCGGCGGCCTGGTGGGCGGCTGGATCCTCGGCTGGGTGGGCGTGGACGTGGAGAGCGGCGGCTGGTTCTTCAGCTTCCTCACGTGCCTGGCCGGCGCCTGTGTGCTGCTGTGGATCGTCAAGAAGGTGCGGGG
>CAZDSL010000132.1:6129-7947 GCA_964507655.1 uncultured Mycobacteriaceae bacterium
CGCCAGCGCAGCGCGGACGCCGGGATCGTCACGGTAGGGGTGACGACGAGCGGCCCGGCGACGCCCGCGGCGCCGCCGGGCTCGCCTGGCGCGTCTGTTCCCCGAATGCCCACGCGGGCCACGATAGCTGTGACGGCCGGCTACTCGGGGGCGCGGCGCGGCAGGTGGCGCCGGGGGAGGAGACCGGTTGGACGACCCCCGCGCACCCGCCGGCTCAGCCGTCGTACGGGTCGGTGTGCACGGTGATGGTGTCGGAGTGCGCGCCGCCGTCGGTGGTGAGCGTGTACTCCACGTCGCCCGCGCCGGTGTTCAGGATCCCCGACTTCCCGTCGTTGCGGTGCGGGAAGATCTGCGGCGCGTCCACCGCGATGGTCTGCTCTCCCGACTCGCCCGTGTCGGTGTTGTGCCAGTGCAGGGTGGCGTGCAGGCCGCAATCGCCGATGCCGAGTACGCCGACGTTCCACCAGGCCACCGCGGAGCCGGGGTAGCCGTCGCCGTCGATGCCCACGGAGACGGCGCCCCAGCAGGTGCCGGAGGGTGCACCGCCGACGGCGACGAGGCTGTCGCCGCCCGGGGCGAAGACCTCGGGCAGGTTCGGCAGGCCGCCGATCGAGCCGGTCGGCCCCAGCGACCCGCCCTCCTGCGCGGCGGCCGGTGCGGCGAGGGCGAGGGGCACGGCGGCCGCGGCGGCGAGCACGGCGGCGGTGCGGACGGTGTGGTGGGTGCGGTTGCGCATGAGTGACTCCCTGGGTGTCGTCCGTACGGCCGCCCCGGGCAGTCGGTCGGGCCGGCCCTGTGGAAGGGGAATCGCGGGGGCCGGCGGCGCTGTTAGCCCGGTCTCACACCAGCATCGTGGCGCGCAGCTTCTCCAGTGTCGCGTCGTCGAGGCCCAGCACGTCGTGGGCGAAGGCGTCCCAGCCGCCGTAGGTGTCGCGGACGGCGTCGAGCACCGGCTCGATTTCACTGGGGCGCTGCTCCATGAGAGGCCGCACCAGGTCGATGTCGATGCCCTTGCCGCTCAGGTACGCGTACGTCTGCTCGTTGTGGACGCGGTTGTAGTCGTTCGACGCGACGAAGTCGCGGACGATCGCATCGTCGGGCACGCCGAGCACGCCCAGCAGCAGCGCGCTCATCATGCCGGTGCGGTCCTTGCCCGACGAGCAGTGGTAGAGCAGTGCGCCGTCCGAGTCGGCGAGGAGTGCGAGCGTGCGGCCATAGCCGGCCATCGTGTCGGGGTTCTGCAGCTGGTGCAGGAAGCCCTCGTCACCCAGCTTCGAGGCTTTGCCGTCGCCCAGCAGTTCCTGCATCTGCGCGGGGTCGCCGTCGGCGAGTGCGCCCTCCAGCGCGGTGGCCAGGGCCTGGGTGTTCTCGTCGAGCACGGGGATGTGCACGAGCGTCGCGGAGTCGGGGAGCCTGTCGGGCCCGCTCTTGGCGATCTCGCTGTCGCCGAGGAAGCTCACGACGGTGGTCACGTCGGCGTCGGCCAGCGCGCGGTCGTCGTCGGTGGTGAGCTTGCTGAGCCCGTCTCCGCGGAACGCCTTGCCCCACACCGTGGTGCGCCCGTCGGCGGTGGTGAAGCCGCCCATGTCGCGCACGTTGTCGGCGCCGTCCAGCACGAATCGCCGGGTCGACGTGACGGGGCTGGGACCGCCCTCGCCGCGGACGGTGAAGTACCACCGGTCGACGGGGTCGAGCCCCGTCACGGTGGCGGCGCCGTCCGCGCCCTCGGCCACCCGCGTGCCGCTCGCCGCCGGATCGGAGGCCGAGGTGGACGCGTAGACGGCGGCGTCAGGCGCACCGTCCCAGCTCAGCGTGAAG
>CAZDSL010000133.1:0-7833 GCA_964507655.1 uncultured Mycobacteriaceae bacterium
CACCCGCACTTCACTACGCAAGGAGACACACAATGGGCAGCTTCGACACCTCGGTGGAGCTCACCGGCAGCATCATGGTCGACCCGCTCGAGGACATCAGCAAGGCGCTGGGCGCCGCGCTGGCCGTGGGCAAGGGCGTCAGCGGCTCGATGGACCTCGTGCTCGCCATCAACGATCTCCCCGCGGCCTTCCAGTAAGCCGCGCACACTCCCGGACGCGCCGGACGGACTGACCGACGCGGACGGTGACACACAACGGCCCCGGCATCATCGCGCGATGCCGGGGCCGTTGCGTGCCCGGGTGACGGTGCGCCCCGGGACGGCTGCCTGCTGCGGGCCGCTACTGCACGCCCATGGCCTGGGCGATCATCGGCCAGGAGTTGTGCAGGTCGTCCTGCCAGTAGCCCCACGAGTGCGTGCCGCCCACGGGGAAGTTGTAGTGGATGTTGGTCATGCCGAGCTGATCGGTGCGCAGCTGCAGCATGTGCGTGCAGGCGCTCGTGGCGGCCTCGATGGCGCCGCCGGTGATCATCTGCCCGGCCAGCGTGCCCATGTTGCCCTTGATGCGCGGGTCGTTGAGCTGGTCGTGCACGCCCGGCAGGCCGCTGCCCGAGGAGATGTACATGGGGATGCGCGGCAGCTTGGCGGCGTTGACGTACGGGTCGTGCGCCACCCACTGCGGGCCGCCGACGGGGCCCCACATGTTGGCGGAGTTGGCGCCGCCGGCGGCGGTGACCAGGTTGACGAAGGCGCTGCCCACCGGGTCGGACGTCATGGCGCAGCCGCTGTAGGCGCCGATGGCCGAGTAGAGCTCGGGCGCCTGGATGGCCAGGTCGAGCACCGAGCTGCCCGACATCGAGATGCCCGCCAGCGCCGCCTTGCCGGTGGCGTTGGGCAGGAAGCTGTTCATCACCGGGGGCAGCTCCTGGGTGAGGAACGTCTGCCACTTGTTGATGCCGTTGTTGCCGAGGTTCTTGGCCAGGGCGGGATCGGGCTGGTTCCAGTCGGTGTAGTAGCTGAACGCGCCCTCCTGGGGGATGACCACGTACGTCTGCTTGTCCTTGAAGAACGCGTCGACGTCGCTCTGGTCGGTCCAGTTGGCGGAGTCCTCGCCGCCGCCGGCGCCGTTGAGCAGGTAGAACACCGGCGAGGGGCGGGACTGGTCGGCCGGCGAGAGCACCTTGAGCTTGATGTCGCGCTGCATCGACGGCGAGTACACCTCGATCTCGTACTCCTGCGGCCCCACCTGGTGGCTGCGGGCGGCGTCGACATAGGCGCCGTCGGCGGCGCTGGCCACGCCCGTGCCCACCGCCATGGGCAGCACGCCCGCGATCAGCGCTGCGGCGGCCGACCCCACCACGAACCGGCGCGCGCGGCGCGACTGGCTACGACTCATGAAAAGACCTCGTTGCTCGTTGCTTAGGGACGGCGGCGACCTGCCGCACGCGAACCTCTGTGGGCGGCGCGGGCGATACCCCTCCTCCCACTGGCACCATCGCAGGCTATCCCAGCGCTGTTACGCGCGGCACAGGTGTTGCCGAACGGTGACCCCAACGGTCACATCCGTCACAGGCGACCTGGCGATACGGGCGCCCGCCCGCGCCGGCCGCCGTGAAGGCGTCCCACACATGGAAATCGCATACAAGCGTCCAGTTACTCAATGCACTGAACGGTCCGCGCAGTTAAACTACACCGCGCACTTTCTTCTGCAGCCTGCTGAATGCACGGACGATCGAATGACATCCGGTCGGCAACCTTCTTCAAGACATTGACCAAACCGGCGGGTAGCCCTAGCATGGGAGCCGGACCAAGGGAGGAGGGCGAGGCCCGGCAGTCGGTGCGTCGCAGGTCATCACAGATCCGTGAGCAGTACATGGGATCCTATTCCGTGTACCTCAATGCATTTGTGGTGTTTCGCTCGCGCCCGCGCAGCACGGGACCACGCGCTGTCTTCCGGTTTTCCCGACGTCCCCACTCACCGCCCGCCACTCCCGGCCGGCGGCACACGGAGAAGGAGATTCCCATGGGTTCTGAGAACGCGATCCTGAACGGCCTGCGCATCGGCTCGGTCGACCTGGTCGACATCTTCACCCGGATCAGCGGCAACGGCAGCTTCAACGGCAACCAGCTCGGCGACAACAAGCACATCGACGTCGGCTTCCCGTTCTGAGCCGGCACCGGGACACGGAGGGAGCCGCATGGGTTCGGTCGACGGCGTACTCAACAACGTCCGCTTCGGATCGTTCGACCTGATCAACGTGGTCACGGTCTTCGCCGGCAACGGCAGCTTCAAGGGCGACCAGATGGGCGACAACACTCACGTCGACGTGTGGCCGTAGCGCCGAACGTCGACGAGCACACAGCAAGGAGAGAGCGATGGGTTCCGTCAACTACATCCTCAACGGACTCGCGGTCGGGTCGAAGGACCTGTTCGACCTCGGTCTCGTGATCGCCGGCAACGGCAGCTTCAACGACAACCAGCTCGGCGACAACACCTGGGTGCACTGGCTCGGCTACGTGTAGCCGCCACACTCGGGGTCGCACCACACAACCACACGACAAGGAGACCGCTATGGGTTCCGTTACCGCCCTGCTCAACGGCGTACGGGTCGGGTCCGCCGACCTGGTGGACCTGTTCACCGTCATCGCCGGCAACGGCAGCTTCAATGGCAACCAGATCGGCGACAACACGTTGGTGCACTGGCTCGGTGGAGTCGTCCCCAACTAGCCGAGCACGCCAGTCAAGGAGGAGTGCCCCATGGGGTCCACCACGGCACTACTGAACCTGGTCACCACCACAATGTCGGGCTCGCTCGACCTGGGAGTGGCCATCGTCGGCAACGGAAGCTTCAACGGCAACCAGATCGGCGACAACACCTGGGTGAAGTGGATCGTCGCCGGCGGCAACCCGCCGGCGGCGTAGCCCACACACCATCGCACGACCATCAAGGAGGAGTGACCCATGGGGTCCACCACGGCACTGCTGAACCTGGTCACCGCCACGGTTTCGGGCTCGCTCGACCTGGGCACGGCCATCGTCGGCAACGGAAGCTTCAACGGCAACCACCTCGGTGACGACATCACCATCTGGCTGCCCTACCCGCTGCCGTCCGCGCCGACCGTGACGGCCGGGCAGTAGTAACCACTCTTCCCCGCACGCGGCGGGGCGGGCCGATCCGATACAGGACCGGCCCGCCTCGTCGCGTCTGCGTGCGGAGCGGCATGCGCACGCAGATATGAGGCAGGGCAGGCTCCGCGCCGCCCGCGGAGCCTGCCCTGAGGTGCTTCGTGCAGAAGCGACAGCCTTACTTGAGGATGTCGTTGATGCTGCCGAAGCCGAAGTCGGCGATGTCCTGGAAGAACTTGAACGCCTGGTTGGTCAGGCCCTTCACGGAGCCGAAGCCGTAGTCGAAGATGTCCTCGATGGAACCCATGGTGTACTCCTTCGTCCGGGTTACTCAATTGCGGTGAATAGCCTCGCAGCGGAACGTCACTGCCCTCTGCGTGCCACTCACAGGGTTCATCGTGCCCCCGGACGCCCCCGTTACACACCGGACTCCCCGATTTTCAGATACGCACGTCACACCGCACTACCTGCATCGATACCGCTCCGCACCGTCGATAGCCTCATCCGATTGAAACACCTTCAGTGCCGAAATACGCCGAAGGGCCCCACCGTGACGGCGGGGCCCTTCGTACCGAAGCTTCAGCGAAGCTCAGTGAGCGTCAGCTCACTTGAGGATGTCGTTGATGCTGCCGAACGCGAAGTCGGCGATGTCGTCGAACGAGCCGAAGCCCTGGGCGACGAGGCCCTGGACCGAACCGTTGAAGTAGTCGAAGATGCCCTCGATGGAACCCATGATGAGTCTCCTTTGTGTCGGTGTCACGCAAGTCCATGGATGGCTTCGCGGAGCAGACCGTCGGCCCGCCCGGCGCTCGGCCGTTGCTGCGTGATCGACACCGACAGTAGGCAGCGGCGCGACCGACGTGCAATTCGACAGCGCCGAATTGGCCCCCGCCACGCCCGTCCCCCACCCCGCACTCGCGTCCCGCCAAAGCGCTGGTCAACCGCGTGAACAGGGGAATGTAACGTTCCCGTCGCGGCCGCGAACACACCCCCAAAACCGGGCGGGTGACCCTAGTCACACAGGCTCGTTCCAGACGGGCGCGGGGCCGTCGACGTTGGGAGACTGGCCCCATGACGACACCCGCTGCGGCCCCCGAACCCGCCGATCCGTACCTGTGGCTGGAAGACGTGGAGGGCGAGCGCGCGCTGGCCTGGGTGCGCGAGCACAACGGCGCCACCGTCGACGCCGTGGCCGGCACAGCGCGGTTCACCACCCTCGAGGAGCGGCTGCGCGCCATCCTCGACACCGATGCGCGCATCCCCTACCCGCGCCGCCGCGGCGAGCATCTCTACAACTTCTGGCGCGACGCCGAGCACGTGCGCGGGCTGTGGCGGCGCACCACGCTCGAGTCGTACCGCACCGGCGCGCCCGAGTGGGACGTCATCATCGACGTCGACGCCCTGGCCTCCGAGGAGGGCGAGAACTGGGTATGGGGCGGCGCGGCCGTGCTGCGCGAGTGGAACCGCGGCCCCGATGCGCGGCCCGACCACCCGCGCGCGCTCGTCTCCCTCTCCCGCGGCGGCGCCGACGCCACAGTGGTGCGCGAGTTCGACATGACCACCCGCCGCTTCCTCTCCCCCGAGGACGGCGGCTTCACGCTCCCCGAGGCCAAGTCGGACGTCTCCTGGATCGACGCCGACACCATCTACGTGGGCACCGACGTGGGCCCCGGCGCCCTCACCGACTCGGGCTATCCGCGCACCGTGCGGCGCTGGCGACGCGGCACCGACGTCGCCGACGCCCCGGTGGTGTTCGAGGGCGAGCAGCGCGACGTCGCCGCCTCGGTGTACTACGACGACACCCCGGGCTTCGAGCGCCACCTGGCCGAGCGCGCCCTCGACTTCTACACCGCGGAGCGCAGCCTGCTCACCGCCGACGGCGCCTTCGAGCGGCTCGACGTGCCCGGCGACGCCGAGATCGCGCTGCACCGCCAGTGGCTGTTCGTGTTCCTGCGCAGCGCCTGGACGGTGGCGGGCACCGAGTACGCCCCCGGCACGCTGCTGCGCGCCGACCTCGACGCCTACCGCGCCGGCGCGCGCGAGCTGACCGCCCTGTTCACCCCCGACGCGCACCGCAGCCTGGAGAGCTTCACCGTCACCCGCAGCCACCTGCTGCTCACCGTCCTCGACGACGTGCGCACGGTGCTCACCGCGGTGGACCTCGACCACCCCGACCCCGCCGCCGCGCGCCCCATCCCCGGCGTGCCGCAGGACGCCACCGTCAGCGTGCTCGGCACCGACGCCGACTTCACCGACGAGGTGTTCGTGGTGGCCACCGGCTACCTGCAGCCGTCGACGCTGCTGCACGGCGATTCCGGCGAGGGCGTGACCCCGCTCAAGGCCGCCCCCGCGTTCTTCGACGCCGAGGGCCTGGAGGTGCGTCAGCACTTCGCCACGTCCGACGACGGCACGGCCGTGCCCTACTTCGTGGTGGGCCGCGCCGGCGCCGACGGCCCCGCCCCCACCCTGCTCTACGGCTACGGGGGCTTCGAGAACGCGCTCACGCCCGGCTACTCGGGGCTCATCGGCGCCGGCTGGCTCGAGCGCGGCGGCGTGTACGTGGTGGCCAACATCCGCGGCGGCGGCGAGTACGGGCCCTCGTGGCACACGCAGGCCGTCAAGGAGGGCCGGCACCTGGTGTACGAGGACTTCGCCGCCGTGGCCCGCGACCTGGTGGCGCGCGGCATCACCACCCCCGCCATGCTGGGCGCGCAGGGCGGCAGCAACGGCGGGCTGCTCATGGGCGTCATGCTCACGGCGTACCCGGAGCTGTTCGGCGCGCTCGTGTGCCAGGTGCCGCTGCTGGACATGCGCCGCTACCACCGCCTGCTGGCCGGCGCCTCGTGGATGGCCGAGTACGGCGACCCCGACGACCCGGCCCAGTGGGAGTACATCGCCCGCTACTCGCCGTACCAGAACGTGCGGGCCGGTGCCGCGTACCCGCCGGTGCTGCTCACCACCTCGACCCGCGACGACCGCGTGCACCCCGGGCACGCGCGCAAGATGGCGGCGCTGCTCGAGGAGCACGGGTACGACGTGCGCTACTACGAGAACATCGAGGGCGGGCACGGCGGCGCCGCCGACAATGCGCAGGCCGCCTTCAAGGCCGCGCTGGCGTACGAATACCTGTGGGGGCGGCTGGCCGGGGAGTGAGCGGGGCGGCCGTCGCTCGGCTCCCCCACCCTCACCCCCCTCACCCCCGATCCGAGCACCGATTCCGCCGGGCTCCTGGCGAACGCGCGCTCGGCGTGCACATGCGGTGCTCGGTTCGGCGGGCGCCGGCGCCTACGCGGGCACCGGCGCCTACGCGGGCCCCCGGGGCGCGGGATGCCTAGAAGAAGTCGGGCGCGAGCTTGGTGACGATCTCGTAGAACAGCGACACGAGCGGCACGCTCCAGTCGCCGGAGCCCTCGGTGGACAGGGTGGCGGAGAAGCTGGTGAGGTCCTTGGACACGGTGGACTCCTCTCGATGCGCCGGCGGCGCACGGTGCGTAGGACGGCGCCGGCGGCGCTGGCGGGCGGGACGGCGGGCGCGGTGTGCGGCCGCCGTGGTGTGCATGCCCCGACACACGCCGGGGGCTCCACACGCTAGATCCGTGCGGAGCCCCCGGGTGTTACGGGAGTGATCAGCTGAGGCTGAAGTTGGCGATCTTCTGGAGGAAGCCACCGACCGTCTCGAGCATCTCGCCGAGGTCGTTGATCTGGGCCGAGCCGAGATCGCCCGACGAGGAGCCGCCGCTGAGGGAGGAAAGGCTGCTGTCGGCCGGGGTGCGCTTGACGGACATGTGGATCTCCTACGTGTTGCACAAAACGAAGCGGGGCTGCTCCGCCACGCCCCCTCCGGGCGCCGGTCACCATTAAACCCGATCGCGATCCCTATCACAAGAGTATTGCGGCCGTAATTCAATTGCTGACGGACGCTCGTCCGAGGTGCACCCTACCTGCATAGACGCGCCGAGGGCGGCGTTGACACACGTGTCAACACCGCCCTCGGGAGCCCGCCTGGGGCCCGCGCCGCGAAAATCAGTTGCCGCTGCGCGCGGGCACGCCCATCGCCTCGGCCATGCCGGGCCAGGAGTCGTGCAGGTCGTCCTGCCAGTAGCCCCACGAGTGGGTGCCGGTGGGCTTGAAGTTGTAGGTGATGTTGTTCATGCCCATCGCGTTGGTGCGGTTGGCCAGGTCGTGCGTGCACAGGTTGGTGGCCGCCTCGATGACGCCGCCGACGACGACCTGGTTGGCCAGCGCGAACTGGTTGTTGTCCAGCTCGGGGTTGGCCAGCGTGTCGTGCGGGCCGGGCAGGCCGCTGCCGGTGGCCACGTACACGTACGGGATGCCCTTGAGCTTCTCGGCGTTGACGGCCGCGTCGTTGGCCGTCCAGTCGGGGCCGCCCTTGGGGCCCCACATGTCCTCGACGTTGATGCCGCCGCGGATGCCGGTGACGACCTCCACGTACTGCTGGCCGGGGAAGGTGCTGGTGGCCGCGCAGCCGCTGTACGCTCCGACGGCGTTGTACAGGTTGCCGCCGTCGGTGCCGCCGTTGGAGGCGGAGCCGGCCTGGTCGGCCCACTCGGCCAGCGACAGCACGGAGCTGCCCGCCATCGACAGGCCGGCGATGCCGTTCTTGCCGTTGGTCTTGCCCTCGAACGTCTTGTTCATGATCGACGGCAGCTCCTGGGTGAGGAACGTCGTCCACTTGTTGTAGCCGTG
>CAZDSL010000134.1:0-6005 GCA_964507655.1 uncultured Mycobacteriaceae bacterium
CGCGGCGATCGGCGGCGGCTGGATCGGCTACCTCGCCTACCCCGGCCCGCCCGCGCCGGCCGGGGCGGACCGGGCGGACGGGGCGGGCGGGGCAGACGGGGCGGACGGCGCCGCCGGGGAATCCCCGCTGCTGCCCGCCGCCGCGGGCGGCTGGACCGACCACATCCTCGTCCTCGACGACGCCGACCGCTGGTGGTGGGAGTCGCTCACCGGCCGGCCGTGCCCGCCGCACGTGCGGGACGCGGTGCGCGCCGGCGGCCCCGACGCTCCCGCGCCGCGCCGATGGCGCATCGACTGGACCGCGCCGTCGCGCGCCGCGCACCGG
The DNA here is from genome assembly GCA_964507655.1 of uncultured Mycobacteriaceae bacterium. Lineage (GTDB taxonomy): Bacteria > Actinomycetota > Actinomycetes > Mycobacteriales > Mycobacteriaceae > Tomitella. Next base: position 326 of record CAZDSL010000134.1, read on the forward strand.
CACGGCGTCGAACAGTGCCTGGCGGCCATCGCCGCCGGCGAGATCTACCAGGCGTGCGTGTGCACCGCGTTCACCGGCACGCTCGGCGGAGCGCCCGTAGAGTTCTTCGCCGACGCCGTGGCCGCCACCCGGCCGGCGCGCGGCGCCTTCGTGCAGGGCGCGTGGGGCGCGGTGGCGTCGCTCTCGCCCGAGACGTTCCTGGTGCGCCGCGGGGCCGGCGTCGCGTCGAGCCCCATCAAGGGCACCGCGCCGCTCACCTCTCCCCCGGCCCGCCTGCGCGCCTCGGTCAAGGACGTGGCCGAGAACGTCATGATCGTCGACCTGGTCCGCAACGATCTCGGCCGCGTCGCCGCCACCGGCAGCGTGCGCGCGTCCCAGCTGCTCGAGGTGCACCCCGCGCCGGGGGTCTGGCATCTCGTGTCCACCGTGACGGCCGAGCTGCGCCCGGGCGCCACCGACGCCGACCTCCTGGCCGCGGCCTTCCCGCCCGCCTCCGTCACCGGCACCCCCAAGCGCCGCGCCCGCGAGCTGCTCGCCGCCTGGGAGCCGGGGCCGCGCGGGGTGTACTGCGGCGCGGTGGGCATGGTCTCGCCGGCGGCGGGGCTGGAGCTGGGCGTCGCGATCCGCACGGTGCAGTTCGCGCCCGGCGGCCGCGCGGTGCTCGGGGTGGGCGGCGGCATCACCGCCGATTCGGATCCCGACGCCGAGTGGCAGGAGTGCCTCGACAAGGCCGCCAGCATCGTGCGGCTCTAGTCTGCCGGGTCGCGCCCATGCGGCTCTAGCCCCTGGCCTCCAGCACCGCCTGATACAGCTCGCGCTTGGACACGCCCGCCCGCTCGGACACCTCGCCGCAGGCCTGCTTGAGCCGCTCGCCGTCGCGCACCCGCTCCTCGACCTCGGCCACCAGGTCCTCGGGCCGCTGCCGCCGCGGCGCGGCCCCGGCCACCACCACCGAGATCTCGCCGCGCACGCCGCCGCGCGCCCACTCGGCCAGCTCGCCGAGCGTGCCGCGGCGCACCTCCTCGTACGTCTTAGTCATCTCGCGGCACACGGCGGCACGCCGCTCGGGCCCCAGCACCGCCACCGCGTCGTCGAGGCACGCCGCCAGCCTGTGCGGCGCCTCGAAGAACACGCAGGCGCGCGGCTCGTCGCGCAGCTCGGCCAGGAACTCGCGGCGCTTGCCCGGCTTGCGCGGGGCGAAGCCGTCGAAGCAGAACCGGTCCACCGGGAGCCCCGACAGGGCCAGCGCCGTCGTCACCGCGGACGGCCCGGGCAGGCACGTCACGCGCAGCCCCGCCGAGATGCACGCGTCGACCAGGCTGTAGCCGGGGTCGCTCACCGACGGCATGCCGGCGTCGGTGACCAGCAGCACCGCGGCGCCCCCGGCGACGGCCTCGACGAGCGCCGGCAGCCGCGCCGACTCGACCTGGTCGTAGAAGCTCACCACCCGCCCGCCGATCGTCACCTCGAGCGAAGCCGCGAGCGCGCGGGTGCGGCGGGTGTCCTCCGCCGCCACCACGTCGGCCGTGGCGAGGGCCTCGCGCAGCCGCGGCGAGGCGTCGCGCACGTCGCCGAGCGGCGTCGCCGCGAGCATGAGCAGGCCGTCGCCGTCGTCCGCATCCACCATGTCTGGAGAGACTACGGGCGCGCGGCCCGGCGGCGCCGCCTACCATCGTCGTGTGCCGCCGACGACAGCCCCCGCCACGGAGCTCGACCCCGGCGACGACGCGCCGGCCGCGCCCGACGAGCGCTCCCCGCGGCACACGGCCTTCGGCGCCCGGGCCACCGTGCCCGCCCCCCGCGCCGAGCCGCCTGCGGGCCGCCGCGGGCGCACCGTCCTGCGCGCGTTCCCGCCGCCCCCGGCCGACAGGCTCCGCGGCTGGATCGTCACCCTCGCCGTCACCGCCATCGCCGCGGTGACCCGCTTCATCATGCTGGGCAGCCCCACGGATGCGGGCACGCCGGTGTTCGACGAGAAGCACTACGCCCCGCAGGCCTGGCAGATGCTGCACGGCGGCTGGATCGAGGACAACCCCGGCTACGAGCTGGTGGTGCATCCCCCGCTGGCCAAGCAGCTCATGGCGATCGGCCAGCAGCTGTTCGGCTACGACGCGGTGGGCTGGCGCTTCGCCTCGGCGGTGGCGGGCACGGTGACGGTGCTGCTGATCATCCGCATCGCCCGGCGCATGACGGGATCGACCCTGCTCGGCGCCGTTGCCGGCGTGCTCGCCATCGCCGACGGCGTGCTCACCGTCTCGTCGCGCACGGCGCTGCTCGACATCTTCCCCACCGCCTTCATGGTGGCGGCCTTCGCGTGCCTGCTGTGCGACCGGCAGCAGGTGCTCGACCGCATGGCGCTCGTCGCCGCGGAGGGCCGCATCGGCGATGCGGCGCTGGGCCCCCGCCTGGGGTTCCGCTGGTGGCGCTTCGGCGCGGGCGTGCTGCTGGGCCTCGCCTGCGCCGCCAAGTGGGGCGGGCTGTACTACGTGGCGTTCTTCGGCGTGCTGTCGGTGTTGGCCGACGTCGCCGCCCGCCGCCGCTTCGGCGTGCGCCGACCGTGGCGCGGCGCCGCGCTGCGCGACGCGCCCGCCGCGCTGGCGAGCCTGGTGCTGGTGCCGCTGCTCACCTACCTGGCCTCCTGGTGGGCGTGGTTCGCGAGCGAGGTGGGGGTCGACCGGCATGCGGTGGGCTGGCGCGTTGGCCTGGACGGGCCGTTCTCGTGGGTCCCGCCCGCCCTGCGCAGCCTCTGGTACTACAGCGCGCACGTGCTCGAGTTCCACGAGCACCTCACCAACTCGGCCGGCAACCACCACCCGTGGGAGTCGAAGCCGTGGACGTGGCCGATGGGTCTGCGCCCGCTGCTGTACTACTTCGCCGACGGCGACAAGGTCACCGGCTGCGGCGCCGACAAGTGCGTGAGCGCGATGATGATCGTCGGCACGCCCGCGCTGTGGTGGGTCGCCCTGCCCGTGGCCGCGTGGGCGGTGTGGCGCATCGTCTCGCGCCGCGACTGGCGGTACACCTGGGTCGTCGTGGGCTACTGCGCCGGATTCCTGCCGTGGTTCCTCAACCTCGACCGGCAGATGTACTTCTTCTACGCCGCGGGGCTGGCGCCCTTCCTCATCCTCGGCGTCACACTGGTGCTCGGCGAGATCCTGGGACCCGCCCGGCCGCCCGGCGCGGGCGGGCCGCGCGCGTACCGGCCGGGCGAGCGCCGCACGCTCGGCCTGGCCATCGTCAGCGTGTACGTGGCCCTGGTGATCGCCAACTACGTCTGGCTCTGGCCCATCCTCACCGGCTCGGCGATCTCCGAGGCACACTGGCAGATGGAGATGTGGCTGCCCAGCTGGCGCTGAGGCCGGCCCGCCGGCCCCGCGCCCGCCCACACCGTCAGGAGCATCCCGTGTCCGCATGCGCGAGCATCACCGTCGACCACGACGATCCGGCCCCGCCGTTCGATCAGGTGCGGCTGCAGATCATCGCCCTCATCCGCGACGGGCGCCTGCTGGCGGGCCAGAAGCTGCCGACGGTGCGCGGCCTGGCGCACGACCTCGGCATCGCGGCGAACACGGTCGCCCGCGCCTACAAGGAGCTCGAGGCCGCCGGGATCGTCGAGGCGCGCGGCCGCAGCGGCACCTTCGTCGCGGCCGCCGAGCATTCGCCGAGGGCGGGCGCCGAGCGGGCGGCGGTGCGGTTCGTCGCGGATCTGCGCTCGGCCGGCGTCCCCGATGAGGAGATCCGCGCGCTCGTCGCGGCCGCGCTCGCCGTGCCGTCGGCCTGAACCTCACCGGCCGGGCGGCGCGGGGGCATCATGGTGCCATGACCGATCCCGCCGCGCCCACTCCGCCCGAGACCCGCGACTGGACGGCCGTCACGCGCCGCCCCTGTGAGGAGTGCGGCTTCGACCCGGCCACCGTGGCGCCCGCGGCGGTGCCGGTGCGCATCCGCGACACGGTTCCGCGATGGCGCGCGGTGCTCGCCGGCGGCGCGACGGGCGCGGCCGTCCTCACCGCCCGGCCCGCGCCCGGCGTGTGGTCGCCGCTCGAATACGCCTGCCACGCGCGCGACGTGTGCCGCACCTTCGCCGGTCGGCTCGCGCAGATCCGCGCGACCCGGCCGGCCGCTCAGCCCGCGCGGTTCGCCGACTGGGACCAGAACGAGGCCCAGGTGCGCGGCCGCTACAACGCGCAGGACCCGGCCGCGGTGGCCGACGGGTACGCGGCCGGCGCGGAGGAGCTCGCGGACGCCTTCGCGCGGGTCCCCGCCGAGGAGTGGGGATGGACCGGGGAACGCGGAGACGGCGCGCGCTTCACGGTGCTCACCCTCGCCGCCTACCTGGTGCACGACCTGGAGCACCACCTGGTGGACGTGCACGCCCCGCGCTGAGGGCGGCCCGCGCCGTCAGAGCCCGAGGGTCACGGCGGATCCGCCCGCGCCGAAGAAGCCGGACACGTCCGACACCCCGTGCCCGGCCACCGCGCCGACGGTGGCGCGCAGCGGGGCCGGCGAGGCGGTGAGGCGGTCGGGCGCGATGTTGGTCCACTCGGCGGATCCGTCGCGCCCCGCGCGCAGGTGGTAGTACACGTCGTAGTCGCCGGCCGGCACGTCGGCGAAGACGTGCTCGCCCACCGGGTTTTCGGCCGTCAGCTCGATGCGCGCCTCGGCGAGCGGCGCGGGGCGCACGAAGGCCTGCATGGGCGCCTCGGATCCGCGCGGATAGTAGGCGACGCGGAACACGTCGGCCTCGCCCGCGTGCGGGAACGACACCGTCACCGTCAACGACGCCGCGCCGCCCACCGCCGCGACATCGGGCGCATCGCGCTCGCCGCGCGCCTGCGCGGCGTCGAGCCCGGTCCTGCCGTTCTTCATCACGAAGCCCATCGGTGCCCTTCCTCGCCGGGGTCACGTTCGCTGCTGCTGCGACCGACCGTACCCGCGCGCGGGCACGCCCGGCGGGCGGCGCCTCCGGGCGTGGGCGGGCGGTCGGGCCGGGTGGGGGAGGTCAGGCCGGATGCGGGTGGGCGGCGTGGTCGCCGACGGGCTCCGAGCGGCCCGTGCCCGCGGGCCGGTCGGGGCCGGCCTCGTGCGCCGGCCGGCCGTCGGGGACGCCGGCCGCGGCGGGGTCGTCCACGACGGGCTCGCGGCGCACCGCCGCCGCCCGCGCCCATGTGCGCCCCTGTGCGGTGGCGGCGAGGAACACGATCACCACGCCCAGCAGGCTGAAGAACGCCAGCTCCTCCAGCGCCCGCATCCCCTCGCTGGTGCCGGTGGGCGTGCCCACGTCGCCGATGTTCCATGGCCCCGCCAGCACCGGGCCCACCACGAACCAGGCGCCCGCGGCCGCGGCGAGCCAGGAGCCCAGGGTGGCGGAGGCGCGGTTGCCGCTGCCCAGCAGGATCAGGCCGCCGAGCACCGTGGCGGCGCCGGGCAGCACCGAGAGCAGCCCGCGCGCCTGCGTCCACTCCCATGCCGAGTCGGGGGTGTAGGCGAAGTCGAACAGCGGCCCGATGAACGGGATGAGGGCTCCCCACACGCCGAGGAGCACCAGGAGCACACCGGTGACGGCGCCCCGGCTGCGCCGCATGCGGAAACGGCCTTCGCGTGCCGTTGCGGAACCACGGGTTCTCATATTCAGGGTCGGCATATCGACCTCCCGACGACGACGGGGCTGCGGCGATAC
>CAZDSL010000134.1:6105-7782 GCA_964507655.1 uncultured Mycobacteriaceae bacterium
CGCGGCCCCGCGAACGGATCCACCCCGTGCAGCTCCTCGGTCACCGCCTGCGCCGTCGCCCGCAGCGCGGCGCCCCGCTCCTCGATCTCGCTGCGCGCGATCTCGGCGCCCACGTGCAGCGTCAGCACCATCACCTGACGCCCGTCCGGATCGAACGCCGGCGCCGCGAGGACGTTGACCCGGTGCAGCGTCCCGGGGCCGCCGTCGGAGTCGGGCAGGTGCACGCGTTCGCCCAGGCCCGCCACCATCTCGCCCACCAGCGCCCGCACGCGCTCGGGCAACTCGGCCGTGTCGACACCGGCCATCAGCCGGTAGAGCTGCTGGCCCGCGGGGGTGAGCCCGTCGACGAGGTACCCCCGCCGGCGGCACTGCTCCACCACTTGCCGCACCCGGTCGCGGTCGAAGCGCATCGGCATCGCCGGCTCGGCCGTGAGCCACCGCTCGAACACCTCGTCGGGCTGCCACAGCACGTACATGAGCCCCACCGGCGGCGCGAACGGATAGGTCTTGCCCGTGGCCGGGCGGCCGCCGTCCGGGATCCGCCCCGCAGACTCGAGCACCACGATCTTGCCGCCCGCGACGGCCGAGGCCGTGCAGATCGCGTCGTACTGCGCGGCGAGGCCCTCCAGGTGCCGGCGCGCGATGGCCCCCATGGCCAGACCGTCGCGCGCCGCCCGGCCCGCGACGATGAGTGCCGGCCCGGGCCCGTAGGTGGCGTCGGCGTCGTCGCGCACCAGGTACCCCGCCTCGCAGAGCTCGGTGAGGATGCCCAGGCAGGTGGGCTTGCTGATTTCGAGGCGGCGCGAGAGTTCCGACAGGCCGAACCGCTCGCCCGGGTGCTGCACCAGGAAATCGAGCACGCGCACCACGCGCCGGGTGGGGGGCGAGCGCCGCTCACCGCGCGCGGGCCCGACGCGGGCGGCCTCGTCGGGCCGGGCGGCAGCGGCGTCGGGCATCGGAACCTCCTGTTGACCCTCGCGGTGCGCCGGTGCCACGATCGGTACGTAATGGACACCGGCTCGGTACATATTTGTACCACCACGCCGGCGGGGCCGGCTTCCGGCTCCCGCCCGCGCCGGGCGCCACCGCACCCTCACGAGGAGACGACGTGACAACCACCGACAGCCCGCGGCCACCCACCGCCACGGACGCGGCCGCCGGCGCCGCACCCTTCACCGCCCCGCTGTCCCGCGCGATCGCCGAGGCCGAGCGCCTGGTCTCCGAGGCTCCGCACGTGCGCGGCGAGCAGGACCTGGTCGAGGGCATGCAGTACCTCGCGGGCTGCATCGCCTCGACGCTGCACGGCGCGTGGGCGCCGGTGCGCACGCACCCGGAGCTGATGCAGGGCACCGGCCCCTACACCAAGATGGGCCTCGACAACCCGGACACCCGCTACTACGGCTGCGCGGTGGACCCGGAGCACGAGTTCGTCGTCGACGGCCGCCGCGGCGACGCCGCCGACATCAGCTTCCAGGTGATCGGCGGGGCCTACACCGATTCCGAGGTGCCGCCCAGCTCGCTGGCCTTCGACGACCGCGAGATCGAGATCGCCGCCGACGGGACCTTCCAGGTGCGCTTCGGGCCCGACGCCGCGCGCGCCGAGACCGAGCGCAACTACTTCGCGCTGCCGGAGGGATCGCGGCAGCTGGTGATCCGCGAGGTCTACAGCGACTGGGC
>CAZDSL010000135.1:0-2931 GCA_964507655.1 uncultured Mycobacteriaceae bacterium
GTCGTCGGCCTTGCGGATCGACTCGTCGGCCGCGATCGGCACGCCCGGCACCCGCGCACGCAGGGCCGCCAGCTCCTCGACCGTGCGGCAGGGCTGCTCGGCGTACTCGAGCGGGCCGTCGGCGGTGAGCGCGCGCAGCGCCGCGGCGGCCTCGTCCACCGACCAGCCGCCGTTGGCGTCCACCCGGACCGCCGGCACCCGCTCCCGCACCGCCGCGACGCGGGCCACGTCGTCGGCCAGGGTCTGCCCCGGCTCGGCCACCTTGACCTTGGCGGTGCGCGCCCCCGGGAAGCGCGCCAGCACCGCCGGCACCCGCTCCGCCGGCACCGCCGGCACCGTGGCGTTCACGGGCACCACGGACCGCCGCGGCTCCGGCAGCGGCAGCCACGCCGCCTCGATGGCCGAGGCCAGCCACGGCGCCGACTCCGCGTCGCCGTACTCGGGGAACGGCGCGAACTCGCCCCAGCCGCACGGGCCGCGCAGCAGCATCGCCTCGCGCACCGTGATCCCGCGGAAGCGCACCGTCATGGGCAGCGCCACCACGGCGGCGCCGTCGAGCAGCGCGTCGACGGCGGGCAGCACCGGCGGCGGGGAGGTCACGGCTGGCCGGGCAGCAGCCGCACCATGAGAGCCTCGGCGTCGGCGAGCAGCGTGGCGCCGTGGTGCAGGCGCCCGCTCACCATCGTCTTGCGGCCCTCGACGGAGTCGACGGTGACGTCGAGCGTCAGCGGCGTCTCGAGCGGCGTCACCGCGCGGTAGTTCACGGTGAGGTAGGCGGTGCGCGAGACGGGGCCCCCGTCCACATGGCTGGCCATGCCGAACATGTCGTCGAACAGCAGCGGCAGCACCCCGCCGTGCGCGGCGCCGTTACCGCCCAGGTGGTAGCGCCGGAACACGCCGTTGGCGCGCACGCTGCGGCCCGGCTCGCGCGCCGTGACCGTCCACGGCAGCATCAGCAGGCTGCCCCGGCCCGGCAGGCCCACCGAGCGGTTGGCCGGCCCCTCGCCCTCCGCCCCCGCGTGCGGCGCAAGCAGCGCGGCGAGCTCCTCGGCGCGGTCGGCCGCCGCCCCGAACACCTCCGGATCGTCCGGGGCGGCCGAGACGGCCAGGTCCTGCAGCCGCCGCATCGCCTCGACGAAGCGCCCGAAATGGGGGCCGCCGTCCTCGGGGGCCGCGGTGAAGCGCCCGAACACGCCGCGCCGCCCGCCCGGCTCCGCGCCGGCCGGCGACGGCTCCTGCACACGCGTGGTCTCATTCACCCCTGCACCGTAACCGGAGACAACCGGACACGTGTGCAGCACCTCCTCCGCGGGCCCGCGGGCGCGGCGGCGCACCTATCCTCGACCCGTGACCTTCAACCCTGACCTGTGGCAGACAGTCCCCGGCTTCGACGGCCTCACCGACATCACCTACCACCGCCACCGCGAGATCGGCGTGGTGCGCGTGGCGTTCGACCGGCCCGAGGTGCGCAACGCCTTCCGCCCGCACACCGTCGACGAGCTCTACGCCGCGCTCGACCACGCGCGGATGAGCGCCGACGTGGGCACGGTGCTGCTCACCGGCAACGGCCCCAGCGAAAAGGACGGCGGCTGGGCGTTCTGCTCGGGCGGCGATCAGCGCATCCGCGGCCGCAGCGGCTACCAGTACGCGTCCGGCGATACGGCCGACACGGTGGACAAGGGCCGCGCGGGCCGGCTGCACATCCTCGAGGTGCAGCGGCTGATCCGGATGATGCCCAAGCCCGTGATCGCGCTGGTGAACGGCTGGGCGGCGGGCGGCGGGCACAGCCTGCACGTGGTGTGCGACATGACGCTGGCCAGCCGCGAGCACGCCATGTTCAAGCAGACCGACGCCGACGTGGGCAGCTTCGACGGCGGCTACGGCAGCGCCTACCTGGCCAAGCAGGTGGGGCAGAAGTTCGCGCGCGAGATCTTCTTCCTGGGCCGCGCCTACACCGCCGAGCAGATGCACGCGATGGGGGCCGTCAACGAGGTGGTCGACCACGACGCGCTCGAGGACACGGGCATCGAGTGGGCCCGGGCCATCATGGGCAAGTCGCCGCAGGCGCAGCGGATGCTCAAGTACGCGTTCAACCTGCTCGACGACGGCCTGGTGGGCCAGCAGCTCTTCGCGGGCGAGGCCACACGCCTGGCGTACATGACCGACGAGGCGGTGGAGGGCCGCGACGCGTTCCTGCAGAAGCGCGAGCCCGACTGGTCGGGCCACCCCTGGTACTACTGAGCCGCCGGGCCTGCTGGGCCGCCGGTACTGCTGGGCCGCCGGGCCGTCAGCTCAGCCGCAGCTCCATCATCGGCAGGTGATCGACGGCGGCGCCGGTGCTGGCGATGCCGTCGCGCAGCCGCGCCCAGGCCCGGGGATGCTCCCGCGCGTACCGGGCCAGCGCCGCGTCGGCCTCCGCCGGCGACAGCTCGCGCGCCACGGCGGGCCGCGCGTGCCGCAGCCCCGTGCTCACCCGGCACCGCGGGTGCGCCCGCAGGTTGCGCAGCCATTGGGCCCGCTCGCCGAAGCCCGAGACGACGATGATCGTGTGCGGCGCGGGCCGGTCGACGGCCTCGAGGCACACGTACCGGGTGCGGCCGCTGGTGCGTCCCACGTGCTCGAGCATGAGCACGCGCGGGCCCAGCAGGAAGCCCAAGCGCGCGCGATAGAGCAGGATGGGCGCGCGCACCAGCGATCGCGTGGTGAGCAGGCGGCCCACGAGATCGGGGCCGCTGCCGCCGGACGGGGTGCGCATGCCCCGAACCTACGGGGCGCGCGGCTCAGCCGGTGATGAAATGCCCGATGGTGCGGGTGAGGTTGTCCCAGCCGCCGATCCAGTACGCGACGGTGGCGACCGCCAGAAGTGCGAATTGGTCCATCTCGGCCTCCCTGCCCGGGCTGCTCGACGAGCCCCGCCCGCGGTGCCCCCGA
>CAZDSL010000135.1:3031-7757 GCA_964507655.1 uncultured Mycobacteriaceae bacterium
GCCGCCGCGCGCCCGCGGCTCGTAAGATGATGCGCACCTCGGCGGTGCCGCGCACACCCGGCGGCCCCCGCCGCCGGCGGACCGGCCGGCCCCACCTCTTCAGCATCGGAGACCGTCATGCCGCGCCACCGGACACCGCCCCGATGATCGACCCCCTCGACCCCTTCAACATCGGCTGGCAGCGCCGCCTGCGCGACGTCGAGCGCGTCATCGACACCGGCGTCGGCATGGGCCTCGGAGTGAGCCGGTCGCTGTTCGGCTCCGAGGTGGGCGCCGCGCTCACCAACCCGATGGGCTTCGGCGCCGCCGTGCCCGTCACCCCGGCGCAGCTGCTGCAGAACGCCATGCGCACCGTCGCCGAGCAGTTCCTGGACAAGCGCGTGCACGTGCGGGCGGGCGAGGGCACGCTCGCGTTCACGCCCACCGACCTCGACACCGAGGTGAACTCGCTGGAGCTGGCGCGCGGGCAGTTCGCACGCATCCGCGCCACGGCGGCGGCCCTGCAGTGGACGGCCGACCCGGGCGATGGCGCCGAGCGCACGGTGCGGGTCGACCGGGCGGTGGTGGACTGCCACGACATCCGCCTGCGCACCGCGTATTCGCCGGCGCTCGAGTTCGGCACCATCGGCGTGCAGGTGCACGTGTCGGCGCAGGAGCTGCGGCGGCTGATCCGCACACGCCTGCCCGACCTCACCGTCGACATCGACGCCGACGGCGTCATGCGCGCCTCCTGGAGCCGCGCGCAGCGGCTGGGGCACGTGGTGGTGACGCCCGAGGTGGTGGACGGCGACCTGCGCTTCACCCCCACCGAGGTGCGCCTGGCGCGGCTGGGCGTGAGCGCCCGGCCCCGGGTGCGCGGGCGGGCGCGGGCGCTGCCGGGGCTGGGCGCGCGCACGCTGCCGGTGCCCGGGCTGCCGTGGAACGTGCGCCTCACGGAGGTCCGGACGGAGCCGCGGTCGCTGGTGCTGCACGGGCTCAGCGACCGCTCCGAGGGCCGCATCTCCACCATCCCCCTCACCGAGCTGACCGGGCTCATCCGCGCCGCGGTGCGGTACGCGGGGCAGAACGGCGGCGGGCAGGTCGGCGGCGCGTAACGGCCACTGCGAAGGGTCCGATGAAACCCGCACGACGTCCGCGCACACCCCCGTACGCAGGGCCGATGTGTTCTGCGGAACACGCACCGGAGACCCCGGAAGGTGTGTCCTGGAACACCGCCGCCGCCCTCCCAGGCAACGGCAGGGCGGCACCGAGGTGAACAGCAAGTGAACTTTCCTCTACGGTGCACACAACTCGCAGGTCAGGCCGTTTTGGGCGTTAGACATTTCCCGCCGCGAGTCCCACACTCGTGCACGTGACTGCAGAGATGCTCGTCCTCGTGATCGTGATCGTCACCGCCTTGGCTTTCGACTTCACGAACGGGTTCCACGACACCGGCAACGCGATGGCCCCGTCCATCGCCACCGGGGCACTCCGCCCCAAGGCCGCCGTGGCGCTGTCCGCCAGCCTCAACCTGCTCGGCGCGTTCCTGTCGGTGGCCGTCGCCGCCACCGTCGCCAAGGGGATCGTCTCGCTCGATGCGGTACAGGGCGAGGCACTGCTGTTCATCGTCTTCGCCGGCCTCGTCGGCGGCATCATCTGGAACCTCGCCACGTGGCTGTTCGGCCTTCCGTCGAGTTCCTCGCACGCTCTGTTCGGCGGCCTCATCGGCGCCGCGCTCGCCGCCCTCGGCACCTCGGGTGTCGAATGGGGCGGCGTTCTCAGTCGTGTGGTGCTCCCCGCCCTGCTGGCGCCCGTGGTCGCGGGCCTCGTCTCCACCGTCGGCACGCGGCTGATCTACAAGATCACCGCGGCGGTGCCCAACGACAAGCGCGCCCGCGGTTTCCGCTGGGGCCAGATCGGCTCCGCCTCGATGATCTCGCTGGCGCACGGCACCAACGACGCGCAGAAGACGATGGGCGTGATCTTCCTGGCGCTCGTCGCCCACGGCGCCATCGGCTCCGACGACCCGATGCCGTTCTGGGTCAAGGCCGCGTGCGCCATCGCGATCGCCGCCGGCACCTACTTCGGCGGCTGGCGCGTCATCCGCACGCTCGGCAAGGGCCTGGTGGAGATCGACTCCCCGCAAGGCATGGCCGCCGACTCCTCCTCGGCCGCGATCATCCTCACCTCCAGCCACCTGGGCCTGCCGCTGTCCACCACGCACGTGGCCACCGGCTCGATCATGGGCACCGGCCTGGGCCGCTCGGGCGCCGAGGTGCGCTGGCACGTGGCGGGCCGCATGGCCATCGCCTGGGTGATCACGCTGCCGTCCGCCGGGCTCGTCGGCGCGGCCTGCTGGGCCATCGCCCACCACATCGGCGGCGCCCCCGGCGTGATCGTCGTCTTCGCGATCCTGCTGGCGATGGCCGGCTGGATGTGGTCGCGCTCGCGCCGCCAGTCCGTCACCCCCGACAACGTCAACGCCGACTGGGCCGCCGACACGGCGCCCGCCGGCTCGCCCGACGCCGAGACCACCGCGCGCCTGCACGGCCACCCGGCCGCGCGCCGCGACGCGCCGCCCACCACCACGGCCGCGGCGTGCGCCGACGACACCCTCGATCTCACCGCGCCGCCCGGCGCGCTCCAGCACGCCACCGGCGGCCGGGGCGGGCTGCGCGGCGCACGACGCTCCAAGGGAGCCGCACGATGACCACCCTCACCGACACCCTCGACTCGCTCTGGCAGGTCATCGCCGTCGGCCTGCTGCTGGGCGCCGGCATCCCCGCGCTCTTCGCCCTGGGCATGCACCTGCTCTACGGCGGTCCGCTCGGCGTCGACGAGAACGGCGAGCCCACCACGGCGGCGCCCACCGCCGCCAAGCGCGCCGCCGCATACACGTGCTTCACGGTGGTCGTGGCGGCGGTGGCCACCGGCATCACGGCGATCGTCGTGACCGGCGGGCACTGAGGGAGGCCGAGTGCACCCCCTGATCGCCACCGTCGTCGGCTGGCTGCGCAACGGCTACCCCGAGGGCGTCCCGCCCAAGGACTACTTCCCGCTGCTCGCGGTGCTGCAGCGCAAGCTCACCGACGAGGAGATCCGCGAGGTGGTGGACGCGCTCATCGCCGACGCCGACACCCCCATCGAGGTCGAGGAGATCGAAGACACGATCACCCGGCTCACCCGCGAGAACCCCCTCGACGACGACGTGCGCCGCGTGGCCGTGCACCTCGCCGCGGGCGGGTGGCCGCTGGCCGACCCGGAGTGCATCGACGACGATCCCGACTGGATCATGCACGCCCGCGGCGACGGCGCACCGCCCGCCACCACGGACGATTCGCCCGCCACCGGTACGGTGGACCCCGGGAGGGCAGCACCGTGAGTTTTCCGCCGATCATCAGCTCCGTCGTCGAGTGGCTGCGCGCCGGCTACCCGGAGGGCGTGCCCGAGCAGGACTACGTGCCGCTGCTCGCGCTGCTCGAGCGCCGCCTCACCCACGACGAGGTCGAGATGCTCGCCGACGAGCTCATCGCCCGCGGCGACCTCCCCATCGCCAAGGCCGACATCCAGGTGCTCATCACCAAGATCACCAACGAGATGCCCGCCGAGCGCGACGTCAACCGCGTGCGCGCGCGCCTGGTGCAGGGCGGCTGGCCGCTCGCCGAGGTGCACCACGAATCGCACGACCGGCGCAGATGACCCCCGCGGTCCGCCGGCTGGCCGCCCTCGCCATCCCGTCCGCGCCCAGCGTCGCCGCGCTGCTGCCGCGCATCGCCGACGCGCTCGACGGGCACGGCGACGCCCTGCTGCCCGTCCCCGCCGACGATCCGGCCGAGGCCCGCCGCCTCACCTCCGCGCTGCCGCCGGGCACGCCGGTGGACCCGGCGATCGCCATGGTGCTCGCCACCTCCGGCACCACCGGCACGCCCAAGGGCGCGCTGCTGCCGGGGGCCGCGCTGGTGGCCGGGGCCGAGGCCACGCACCGGCGCCTCGGCGGGCCCGGCACCTGGCTGCTGCCGCTGGCCGCGCACCACATCGCCGGCATGCAGGTGCTGGTGCGCTCGGTGGTGGCCGGCACCACGCCGGAGTTCGTCGACGTCTCGGCCGGCTTCTCCCCCGACGCCCTCGCGGCGGCCGCCGCCCGGATGCCCGGCGGCCGGCGCTACACCTCGCTCGTCCCCACCCAGCTGGTCAAGGCGCTCGAGAACCCCGGCGCGGTGGACGCGCTGCGCGGCTTCGACGCGATCCTCGTGGGCGGCGCCGCCACCCCGGCGCCGCTGCGCGAGCGCGCCCTGGAGGCCGGCCTGCCGCTGGTGCGCACCTACGGCATGAGCGAGACGTGCGGCGGCTGCGTGTACGACGGCGTGCCCCTCGACGGCGTGCGGGTGCGCATCGACGCGTCCGCCGGCGGACGCGTGCTGCTGGGCGGGCCCGTGCTGGCGGCCGGCTACCTGGGCGCGCCCGGCCACCCGGCGTTCGCCGAGCCCGGCTGGTTCCGCACCGACGACGCCGGCTCCTTCGACGGCACCGTCCTCACCGTCACCGGGCGCCTCGACGAGGCCATCACCAGCGGCGGGCTGACCGTGGTGCCGCAGGTGGTCGAGGAGGTGCTGGCCCGCGCCGCCGGGGTGCGCGCCTGCGCCGTCGTGGGCGTGCCCGACGAACGCCTCGGCCAGGCCGTCGTCGCCGCCGTGGTGCCCGAGCCGGACCGCGCGCCGCAGCTCGCCGACCTTCGCGCCGCCGTCGC
>CAZDSL010000136.1:0-7745 GCA_964507655.1 uncultured Mycobacteriaceae bacterium
CGTTGCCCACGTGCACCGCGGTGGTCATCGGCCCGGCGTGCGCGCCCGGCGGCATGCTGCCGGTGGCGTAGGGGCCGGTGGCGGAAGGGCGGGTGGTGGAAGGGCGGGGGGCTGCGGGCGAGGCGGGATCGGTCACGCCCCCAATCTATGCCTGCCGCAGACCCCGGGGCCGGTCCCCCGCCCGCCGCCGCGGCCGCCCGCGGGGCCGTGCGGGCGGCCCGGCGGAGGCCCCGCCTGTGGCGTGCATTACAGCGCCGGAATTCCTACCCGCGGGTACCCCGGGACGTACCGATCGGTAGCAATTCCATTACCCATCGGTAGTAATTCCACTACCGAATAGTAGAGCCGCCACCGGCTCCTTCCGTCCAGCACAAACGCCAGGTCACACACATATTCCGCCCCGTGAGGGCCGCGAATGCGGCATGCTCGCAGGGGCGTCGGCACGCCGCGGACGGCCGCCGGTACCGGATATGACACGCACCACCGCGATGTGCATTATTGAGGGGTCTCGGGCGGTCCGGGCGCGTCCGGGCATGCCCGGACGCGGCGGCCACCCCCGCGACGAGGCCGGGGGGCCGACGACGACGGACCGATCACGAGGCGCGCCTGCCGCGCCCACCGGGCCCGGAATCCGCCCGGTTACCGCCGTCGTCCACGGCGCGGCGCCCGCCGCGGGCGCCCCCGGGCCGGCGGCACCCCGGCGCTGCCGCCCCGCGGCGGCGCCGCGAGCACGGCGGGCAAGAAGACGGCGACAACGAGAGCGATGGTCTGAATAGATGTTCACCCGGATTGCAGTGGTCAACCGTGGCGAGTCCGCGGTGCGGTTCATCCGCGCCGTGCGCGAGCTCAACGCCGAGCACGGCTTCGGCATCCAGTCCATCGCCATGCACACCGATGCGGAGCGCCGGGCCATGTTCGTGCGCCAGGCCGACGACGCCGTCTGCATCCGCCCCACCAGGCCCGGCAACGCCTACCTCGACCACGAGGCGCTCGCCGACGCGCTGCGCCGCAGCCGCGCCGACGCCGTGTGGGTGGGCTGGGGCTTCGTCGCCGAGGATCCGGCCTTCGCCGAGATGATCCGCGCGATGGGCATCACCTTCCTGGGCCCCTCGCCCGAGGCCATGAAGCTGCTGGGCGACAAGGTCGAGGCCAAGCTGCTCGCCGAGAAGGTGGGCGTGCCCGTCGCGCCGTGGAGCGGCGGCCCCGTCGAGACCCGCGCCGACGCCCGCCGGCACGCGCAGGCCATCGGCTACCCGCTCATCATCAAGTCGCGCAGCGGCGGCGGCGGCCGCGGCATCCGCAAGGTGTTCGCCGAGGACGAGCTGGAGCTGGCCCTAGAGCGCACGCAGGGCGAGGCCGAGCGCTCGTTCGGCGACCCCGTCGTGTTCATCGAGCGCCTCGTCACCGACGCCCGCCACGTCGAGGTGCAGGTGATCGCCGACAAGCACGGCAACGTGTGGGCGCCGGGCGTGCGCGACTGCTCCATCCAGCGCCGCAACCAGAAGGTCATCGAGGAGTCGTCCTCGGTGCTCATGTCGGAGGAGCAGAAGGACCACCTGCGCACCGTCTCCGCCGAGCTGATCCGCGCCGCCGGCTACCACGGCGCCGCCACCGTCGAGTACCTCTACCAGCCCAGCCAGAAGATCTTCACGTTCCTCGAGGTGAACACCCGCCTGCAGGTGGAGCACCCCATCACCGAGGTGACCACCGGCATCGACCTGGTCAAGCTGCAGATCCTCACCGCCGCGGGCCGGCCGCTCGAGGGCGACTGCCCGCCCGAGTTCGGCCACGCCGTGGAGGCCCGCCTCAACGCCGAGGACGCCGAGAACGGCTTCGCGCCCGCCCCCGGCACCGTCAAGCTGTGCAAGTTCCCGCTGGGCTCGGGCCTGCGCGTCGACACCGGCATCGCGCAGGGCGACGTCATCCCGCCCGACTACGACTCCATGGTCGCCAAGATCATCGCCTGGGGCCACGACCGCGACGAGGCCCTGGCCCGCCTGCGCACCGCGCTGCGCGAGACCACCGTGGTGCTCGACGGCGGCACCACCACCAAGTCGTTCCTGCTGGCGCTGCTCGACGAGCCCGACCTCATCAGCGGCGCCGCCGACACGGGCTGGCTCGACAAGACGGGCGCCGGTGTGGGCGCCGCGCCCGGCCGCACCGCCGAGGTGGCGCTGCTCGCCGCCGCCGTGCACGCCTACGACGTCGAGGAGTCGGTGGAGCGCACCAACTTCCTCTCCTCGGCCCGCGGCGGCCGCCCCCGCGCCAGCCACAAGATCGGCCGCACCGTCGAGCTGAGCTACCTCGGCCAGGGCTACTCGCTCACCGTCGGCCAGATCAGCCCGCGCACCTACCTGCTCGTCGGCGACTTCGGCGAGGTCGAGGTGGCCGTCGACCGCCTCGGCCTGTACGAGTCGCGGCTGAGCGTGCACGGGCAGCGCCACCAGGTGGTCACCGTGGCCGGGCCCGCCCAGTACCTCGTCGAGGTCGACGGCGTCAGCCACCAGATCAGCCAGGACGAGGCCGGCGTGGTGCGCGCCCCGGCGCCCGCCGTCGTCGTCGCCGTGCCCGTCGCGGTGGGCGACGAGGTGGAGGCCGGCGACCCGCTCGTCGTGCTCGAGGCCATGAAGATGGAGACCTCCGTGCGCGCGCCCATCGCGGGCCGCGTCAGCGAGGTCGTCGCCACCGTCAACTCCCAGGTGGACGCCGGCGCGCCGCTGATCCGCGTCGAGCCCGTGGGCGACGAGGCGGCCGCCGCGCCCGCCGCCCCGCGCATCGAGTTCACCCCCGCCGGCGGCGACGCCCCCGAGGACCCGCGCGAGCGCGCCCTGCACCTGCTCGAGGTGATGGCCTCGATGATCACCGGCTACGACGTGCCCGGCGACCGCGCGCAGGCGCTGCTCGACGAGTACCAGAAGCTGCGCTCCGGGCTGGTGCAGGACCAGGCCATCATCGACGCCGAGCTCGAGGTGCTCACCACCTTCGCCGACCTGTGCGAGCTCTCCCGCAACCGGCCCACGTACGCCGAGGAGTCGGGCGACGAGTCGGTGCACAGCCCGCGCGAGCACTTCCACGCGTACCTGTACTCGCTCGACGCCGAGCGCGAGGGCCTGCCACCGTCGTTCCAGGACAACCTGGCCCGCGCGCTCGCCCACTACGGCGTGACGCCGCAGGAGGTCGAGAGCGACGCCGCCGACAGGCAGGGGCAGACGCTCGAGGAGGCCGTCTACCGGGTGTTCCTGTCTCTGCAGCGCGCCGACAACCAGATCCCCGTCGTCGCCGCCCTGCTCGACCGCTGGCTCAGCGACGCGGCCGGTTCGGCCCGCACGGCCGGCGACGCCTCCGCGACCGCGGCGTCCGGCACGGCCGCCGGCGAGGCCGCGCACGAGCCGCCGCCCGGGCAGCTCGCCGACGTCCTCGACCGCCTCATCGTGGCCACCCAGCTGCGCTACCCGGTGATCGGCGACGCGGCCCGCAACCTGCGCTTCCGGCTCTACGACCAGCCGCGCATCGCGCAGTCGCGGCAAGACTCGTTCGACCGCATCCGCGGCGTGCTGGCGCGGCTGGCCGAGAACCCGCGCGCCACCGACTACACGCGGCGCATCGCCCGGCTCATCTCCACCCCCGAGCCGCTCACCGACCTGCTCGCCGGCCACGTGGCGCGCGACGCGGCCGAGGCGGGGCCGCTGCTCGACGTCATCACCCGGCGCTACTACGAGATCCGCGACCTGGACGGCATCGAGCTCACCGCCCGCGGCAGCCACCACTTCGTCACCGGCTCGTACACGCTGCAGGGCACCACGCTGCGGCTGGTGTCGGCGCTCGGCTCGCACGACACGCTGCCCGCGCTGCTCGACGAGGTCGACGAGATCACGGCCGGCATCTACGCCGGCGGCAACGACGACCGCACCGGCACCCTCGTCACCGACGTGTACGTGACGTGGCCGCAGACGGTGACCGACCCCGACGCCGTCGCCGAGGAGCTGCGTGCGCTGCTGGCCGGCCGCGAGACCACCGCCGACGGCCGCCGCGTCACGTTCACGATCTGCGCCGAGACGGGGCCCAACCACCAGTTCACCTTCCGCCCCGACGCCTCCGGCGCGCCGCAGGAGGAGATCGTCATCCGCGATCTGCACCCGCTCACCGCGCAGCGCCTCGACCTGTGGAGGCTCAAGAACTTCGTGGGCACCCGCCTGCCCGCCGCGCCGGGCACGTACCTGTACCACCTGGCGGGGCGCGAGAACCCCAGCGACGAGCGCCTGATCGCCATGGCCGAGGTGCGCGACGCCACCCCCGAGCTGGACGCCGACGGCCAGGCGGTGGGCATGCCCGAGCTCGAGCGCACGCTCACCGCGTGCCTCGACGGCATCCGCCGCGCCCAGGGCGCCCGCGGCGACAAGCGCCGGCTCGACGCCAACCGCGTGGTGCTCTACATCTGGCCCACGGTGACGCTGCCCGCCGAGCGCATCGAGCAGGTGGCCCGCAACATCGCCCCGATCACCCAGGGCGCGGGCATCGAGCAGATCATCCTCATGGCGTCGATGAGCGAGGACGGCGCCGAGCCCCGCGACGTGGCGGTGCGGTTCTCCTACCGCTCCGGCGCGGGCGTGGTCATGTCGATCACCGAGCCGCCCACCGAGCCCATGCAGCCCGTCTCCGCCTACACCCAGAAGGTGCAGCGCTCGCGGGCCCGCGGCACGGTGTACCCGTACGAGCTGATCCCGCTGCTCACCGGCCCCGGCGGCACGTTCACCGAGTACGACCTGGCCGACGACGGCACGCTCACGCTGGTGCCGGTGGACCGCCCCTACGGCCAGAACAAGGCCGGCATCATCGCGGGCGTCGTCACCACGCCCACCGACCGCTACCCCGAGGGGCTCACCCGCGTGGCGCTGTTCGGCGACCCGACCCGGGCGCTGGGCACCGTCGCCGAGGCCGAGTGCTCGCGCGTGGTGGCCGCCCTGACCCTGGCCGAGGAGCTGGGCGCGCCCGTCGAGTGGTTCACGCTGTCGTCCGGCGCCACCATCTCGATGGACTCGGGCACCGAGAACATGGACTGGGTGTCGCGGGCCCTGCGCAAGATCGTCACCTTCACGCAGGGCGGCGGCGAGATCAACGTCATCGTCGCGGGCATCAACGTGGGCGCGCAGCCGTACTGGAACGCCGAGGCCACGATGCTCATGCACACCAAGGGCATCCTGGTGATGACGCCCGACAGCGCCATGGTGCTCACCGGCAAGCAGTCGCTCGACTACTCCGGCGGCGTGTCGGCCGAGGACAACTTCGGCATCGGCGGCTACGACCGCGTCATGGGCCCCAACGGCCAGGCGCAGTACTGGGCGCCCAACCTCTCCGCCGCCTGCGAGGTGCTGTTCGCGCACTACGCCCACGCGTACGTGGCGCCCGGCGAGCGCTTCCCCCGCCCCGCGCCCACCGCCGACCCGGTGGAGCGCGACGTGCGCAGCTACCCGCACGTGCACCCGGGCAGCGACTTCACCACCGTCGGCGAGATCTTCTCCCCCGAGAAGAACTTCGAGCGCAAGAAGCCGTTCGACATCCGCACCGTCATGCGCGCCATCGTCGACCAGGACCACGCGCCGCTCGAGCGGTGGGCCGACATGAAGGACGCCGACACCTCCGTCGTGTTCGACGCGCACCTGGGCGGCAACCCCGTCACGGTGATCGGCATCGAATCGCGCGCCATCGCGCGCAAGGGCTGGTTCCCCGCCGACGGGCCCGACTCGTGGACGGCCGGCACGCTCTTCCCCGCCTCGTCGTGGAAGACGGCGCGGGCCATCAACGCCGCGTCGGGCGTGCGGCCGCTGGTGGTGCTGGCCAACCTGTCGGGCTTCGACGGCTCGCCCGAGTCGCTGCGCAACCTGCAGCTGCAGTACGGCGCCGAGATCGGCCGGGCCATGGTCAACTTCGACGGGCCCATCGTGTTCTGCGTGATCTCGCGCTACCACGGCGGCGCGTTCGTCGTGTTCTCCGGCGCACTCAACGACAACATGGAGGTGCTGGCCGTCGAGGGCTCGTACGCGTCGGTGCTGGGCGGCGCGCCCGCCGCGGCCGTCGTGTTCACCCGCGAGGTCAACAAGCGCACCAAGGCCGACGAGACGGTCCGCCGCCTCGAGGCCGAGCTGGAGGCCGCCACCACCGAGGCCGACCAGGCGCGCATAAGCGTCGAGCTCGCCGCCGCGTGGACCGACGCGCGCTCGGCCAAGCTGGGCGAGGTGGCGTCCGAGTTCGAGGCGGTGCACAACATCGAGCGCGCCCGCGAGGTGGGCTCCGTGCACACCATCATCTCGGCCGAGGAGCTGCGCCCGCAGCTCGCCGCGGCCGTGGAACGCGGCATGAAGCGGGCCGGCGAGTAGGCCTGGACCCGCTGCGGCGGCCCCGGGGACTGCGGTTCCCGGGGCCGTGTGCGGTGTGAACTACGGTGCCGTGCCGGGTTTGCCCGGCGGCATCGCGCGCAGCTCTGCAACAGTGGCCGGGCGCGACACGGATCCGGCGGCCGGCGGTGTCCAAGAGATCGTGCCCGGCACCACATGGGCCGGGCCCGAGGGTTCGAGGATCTGATAGCGGGCGATGTCGAGCGCGCGGTCGTAGTCCGAGGGGTTGCTCAGCCCGGCGGGCGACGGGCCATGCTCCTCGAACCAGTGGTCGAGGCCGAGCACCCGATCCGGGTCGGTCTCCGGGCGGGGCTGGTAGACGAAAAGCAGATGGTCGCCGTCGATCCACGACCGGAGCATGCGCGGCTTCTCGTCGCCCATCAGCGACCAGTTCCGCTCGACCTCCTCGACCACCGCGTCGTGAACGCGCCGGACCGAACCGAGCACGTCGTCGGTGAGCACGTGCGCTGTCAGCGGGTGCTCATCGCCCCGCTCGCCGGGTCGCTCCCGCGCGGCCGGCCGGCGTAGCGATCGCCACAGCATCCGCGGCGTCATCGTCGAGCGCGCATCGACCCGCTCCGCCGGTCGTGCATACGTCCGTTTGCGCTCCCACCGCATGGCCCGACGATAGGGCACTCGTCGGCGTCCGGCGGCGCGCCCGACCGATACGATCGCATCACCCCGCCACGGCCAGGTCGACCAGCAGCATCTCGTTCCGCACCGCCGAGGCGTCGTCGCCCGGAGGGCGATAGTGATGCAGCGCCGACGGCGGCGCGGCGAGCTCGTAGACCCATTCCGCACCCGGTACCGGCTCCATACCGATCCACCCCTCGCGCTTGAGTTCCCAGTCGATGAGCATCGACACGAGGCGCAGCCGCGTCACCTCTCCGACCGTCTCGAACGCGGGAACGGGTGGGCGGGCGTCGGGCCTGCCGGGACGAGGGTCCGCCGTGGCCAGCACCCGCACCGCTCCCCACACGTCCAGCGTCGCGGGGACGGGGATCGGTGCCTTGTAGCGGATGCGCAGGTCGCCGCGGCTCGCGATCGAGGGCTGCACCGCGACGCGCTCCTGCATGTCATGGCCTCCCAGCATCATCACCGGATCCTCGTCCGCGGGCTGCAATGCGGTGCTGATTCGCCACCCCGGCTGAAGCGCGCTCCACCGCCGTCCCATTGGCTCGTTCCACACCAGCTCCCAGCACACCCGCTCGCCCAAGGCAGGCGGCCGCGAGTAGGCGTACTGCACGCCGTCGAACACCGCGGGGATGATCATGGCCGGAGTATCGCAGAACCGATCTCTTCACAGGATCTTCACAGCCTGCCCACAGCCGCGCGACATCCTCGGGGCTTATC
>CAZDSL010000137.1:0-7720 GCA_964507655.1 uncultured Mycobacteriaceae bacterium
GCCCAAGCCGGCCGACGGCGCCGCGCCGGCCGCGGGCGGCGCCGGGGGCGACGGCGGTGCCGGCGGCGCCGGCGGGGGCGGGGCCGGCCCCGCGCCCGACGGCCCCGTCGCGACGGGCCCCGCCCCCGCGGACGGTTCCGCGGGCGACCGGCCCGGCGGCGGCACGCCCCCCGGCGCCTGACGCGGCCGGCGACCGGCCCGGCGGCGCCCGGCACGCCGCGCCCACGCGCCGTCGGGGCGCCGGATCGGCCCCGCGCCCGCGCTGATCCGCCCCACGCCCCCCGCGCGGCGGCCTAGCGTGGAGGTATGACCAACGAACTCGCCGGCGCCGCCTCCCCGTACCTGCGTCAGCACGCGGACAATCCCGTGCACTGGCGGCAGTGGAGCGCGGCCGCGTTCGACGAGGCGCGGCGGCGCGACGTCCCCGTCCTGCTCTCGGTGGGCTATTCCTCGTGCCACTGGTGCCACGTCATGGCCCACGAGTCGTTCGCCGACCCGGCTGTGGCGCAGGTGATGAACGAGCACTTCGTGTGCATCAAGGTCGACCGCGAGGAGCGGCCCGACATCGATGCCGTCTACATGAACGCCACCGTGGCGCTCACCGGCCAGGGCGGCTGGCCCATGACGTGCTTCCTCACCCCCGACGCGGCCCCGTTCTACTGCGGCACCTACTTCCCGCCCGCCCCCCGCGGCGGCATGCCCGGATTCACGCAGCTGCTGGGCGCCATCGCGAGCACCTGGGCGGAGCGGCGCGACGACGTGCACACCGCCGCCGCCGCCGTGGTGGAGCAGCTGCGGGCGCAGTCCGGCGCGCTGCCCGGCGGCACCCGCCCGGTGGGCGCCGAGATGCTGGAGCGGGCGGTAGACGCCGTGCTCGCCGACGAGGACGCCGTGCACGGGGGCTTCGGCGGGGCCCCCAAGTTCCCGCCGGGCGCCCTGCTCGAGGGGCTGCTGCGGCACCACGAGCGCACCGGCTCGGACGCGGCGCTGCAGGCGGTGGTGCACACGGCCGACGCCATGGCCCGCGGCGGCATCCACGACCAGCTGGCCGGCGGCTTCGCCCGGTACGCGGTGGACGGGGCGTGGGTGGTGCCGCACTTCGAGAAGATGCTCTACGACAACGCCCTCCTGCTGCGGGCGTACACGCACCTGGCGCGCGTCACCGGCTCGGCGCTGGCGGGCCGCGTGGCCGCGTCGACGGCCGGGTTCCTGCTGCGCGACCTGCGCACCCCCGAGGGGGGCTTCGCCTCGGCGCTCGACGCCGACACCGACGGCACCGAGGGCGCCACCTACGTGTGGACGCCCGGGCAGCTGGCGCATGTGCTGGGCGAGGACGACGGCGCGTGGGCGGCCAAGCTGCTCGACGTCACCGACACCGGCACCTTCGAGCAGGGTGCCTCGGTGCTGCAGCTGCGGGCCGATCCGGACGACCCGTCCCGGTGGGCCGATGTGCGCGCGCGGCTGCTGCGCGCGCGGGACGCCCGCCCCCAGCCGCACCGCGACGACAAGGTGGTCACCGCGTGGAACGGCATGGCCATCGTGGCGCTGGTGGAGGCGTGGGCGTGGGCCGACAGCGCCGGGCAGGACGCCGGCGGGCCGGGAGCCGCGGACGCGTGGCTCTCGGCGGCGGAGGAGTGCGCGCACATGCTGCTGCGCACCCACCGGGTGGGCGGGCGCCTGCGCCGCTCGTCGCTGGGCGGCGGGGTGGGCGAGGCCGCGGCCGTGCTCGAGGACCACGCCTACCTGGCGTCGGGGCTGCTCGCGCTGCACGCGGCCACGGGCGAGCAGGAGTGGCTCACCGAGGCGCAGGACCTGCTCGACGCCGCGGTGGACCTGTACGCCGACCCGTCCTCGGAGGGCAGCTGGTTCGACACCGCGGCGGACGCCGAGCAGCTGGTGAGCCGCCCGCGCGATCCGGTGGACGGGGCCACCCCGTCGGGCGCGTCGGCGATCACCGACGCGCTGCTCACCGCCTCGGCGCTGGCCGATCCCGCCTCGGCGGGCGGCTACCGCACCCACGCGGAGCAGTCGCTGGCGCGGGCGGCGGTGCTGCTGGAGCGGGCGCCGCGCTCGGCGGGCAACTGGCTCGCGGTGGCGGAGGCCGCCGAGCACGGGCCGGTGCAGGTGGCCGTGGCGCACGCGCCGGGCGAGGACGCCATGGTGAGCCTGGCCCGGCGCATGGTGCCCGGCGGCGCGGTGGTGGTGGGCGGGCCGCGTGATTCCACGCCGCTGCTGGCCGACCGCCCCCTGCTGCGCGACCGGGCCACCGCCTACGTGTGCCGGCACTTCGTGTGCGACAGGCCCTCGACGTCCGAGGCCGAGCTGCGCACGCTGCTGGAGACGACGCTGCGCAGGCCCGCCGGGCCGGCCGGGCGCACCGGCCCGGCCGGCGATGCGCTGTTCCCGCCGGGCATGGACCCGGGGCAGACGTTCGTGTGAGACCGCCGCGCGGGCCCCGACCGGTCAGGCCCGGCGGCCCCGCGCGGTGCGCACGGCGGCCGCGAACTCGCGCAGCAGCGCGGCGGTGTCGTCCCACGCCATGCACTTGTCGGTGACCGACTTGCCGTACACCAGCGGCTCGGCGTCCAGCGACTGGTTGCCCGCCTCGAGGAAGCTCTCGAGCATGACGGCGGCGATGGCGTCCTCGCCCGCCGCGATGCGCCCGGCCAGCTCGCGGGCCACCGCCACCTGGCGCACGTCGTCCTTGCCGCTGTTCGCGTGGCTGGCGTCGATCATCAGGCGCGCGGGCAGCCCGGAGGCGGCGAGCCGCTGCGCGGCGGCGGCCACGTCGCCGGCGGAGCAGTTGCTGCCGGCCCGGCCGCCGCGCAGGATCACGTGGCCCTCGGCGTTGCCGCGGGTGCGCACCACGGCGGTGCGGCCCTCGGCGGTGCTGCCGAAGAACACGTGCGGCGCGCGGGCGGCGCCGACGCCGTCGATGGCCACCTGCACGTTGCCGTCGGTGGCGTTCTTGAACCCGATCGGCATCGACAGGCCCGACGCCAGCTGGCGGTGCACCTGGCTTTCGGTGGTGCGGGCGCCGATGGCGCCCCACGAGACTGCGTCGGCGATGTACTGCGGGCTGATGGGCTCGAGGAACTCGCACCCCACGGGCAGGCCCGCGTCGAGCACGTCGAGCAGCAGGCCGCGCGCCAGCCGCAGGCCCCGCGGCACGTCGAACGACTCGTCCAGGCCCGGGTCGTTGATCAGGCCCTTCCAGCCGGTGGTGGTGCGCGGCTTCTCGAAGTACACGCGCATCACGACGAGGGCCTCGTCGCGGATCTCGTCGGCCACGGCGGCCAGGCGCCGGGCGTAGTCGCGCGCGGCGTCGGGATCGTGCACCGAGCAGGGGCCGACGACGAGCAGGATGCGGTCGTCCGTGCCGTCGAGGATGCGGGCGATCTCGTCGCGGCTGCGCTCGACGAGGGCGGCGCGGTCGGCGCCCAGCGGGTGCGCGGCGAGCAGCTCGGCGGGCGTGGGCACCGGATCGAAGCCCGCCACGTTGCGGTCGGCGGTGCCGAGGGCGGTGGCGTCGAGGGTGGTGGTCACGGTGGGGCCTTCCTATCGGGTGCGGTTGCGGTGCACCGGCTGTGTGGGGCGGGCCCCCGCCCGTGTGGTCCGGGGCCCGTCTGCAACGACGAAAGGCAGAGACCGTGCGGTCTCTGCCTTGGGCTCCGGATGCGGGTTGATCAGCGCACGTGACCAACGGCCCCATCCGGAGCCGTGGTAAAGCGCCAATAGGCGCGGGGGTGCTGTGCGTCGATCACCCGGCCGAGGCTACCAGACTCCGGCGGGAGCGTCCGCGCGCGGGCCGGCGGGGGGCGGGGCGTAAGCTCTGCCGGGGCGTGCGCCCGCGGTGTGCGGCGCGGCGTCCCTTCCAGCGCTGACGACAAGGCGGTGACCGTGCGCAACCCGCTCTACCGGCTCTACGAGGAGCATCTGCGGCGCGGGCTCGCGGGCCGCCCGCGCCCCCGGCACGTGGGCGTCGTGTGCGACGGCAACCGCCGCTGGGCGCGCGAGAACGGCTTCGAGGACATCAGCCACGGCCACCGGATGGGTGCGCGCAAGATCGCCGAGATGCTCGGCTGGTGCGACGCGGCCGGCATCGAGATGGCCACCATCTACCTGCTGTCCACCGAGAACCTCAACCGGGATCCGGCCGAGCTCGAGGTGCTGCTGGAGATCATCACCGACGTGGTCGACGAGCTCTCCGCCCCGCAGCGCAACTGGCGCGTGTGCATCGTGGGGGCGCTCGAGCTGCTGCCGCGCGAGCGGGCCGACAGGCTCCGCGCCGCCTCCGAACGCACCGAGGGCCGCACCGGCACCCAGGTGAACATCGCCGTCGGCTACGGCGGGCGCCAGGAGATCTGCTACGCCGTCAAGTCGCTCATCCGCGAGCACGCGGAGGCCGGGGCGGGGGCCGGGGAGCTGGAGGAGGCGATCACGCCCGAGGCGATCAGCGCCCACCTGTACACCTCCGGCCAGCCCGACCCCGACCTCGTCATCCGCACCTCCGGCGAGCAGCGGCTCTCCGGGTTCCTGCTGTGGCAGAGCGCCTACTCGGAGATCTGGTTCACCGAGGTGTACTGGCCCGAGTTCCGGCGGGTCGACTTCCTGCGCGCGCTGCGCGACTTCTCGGCGCGGCACCGCCGGTTCGGCACCTGACTCACCCGCGGCCCGGGCGCGGATAGCCCGTGGTCGTCCACCCCCCGTCCACCACCAGCGACGAGCCCGTCACGTAGGCGGCGTCGTCGCTGGCGAGGTACAGGCACGGCCCCGCGACCTGCGCCGGGGTGGCCGGCGCGCCGAGCGGGATGACGTCGAGGTAGGCGCGGGTCGCGACCTCGCTGGCCAGCACCCCGGCCACCAGCGGCGTGTCGACCAGCCCGGGCAGCACGGCGTTGACGCGGATGCCGCGGCCGGCGAGCTCGAGCGCCGCGTTGCGCGTGAACATCTCCACCCCGGCCTTGCCGGTGGCGTACGGGCTGCCGCCGCTCATGGGCATGCGGGCGTTGACGGAGGCGACGTTGACGATGGCGCCGCCGCCGGTCATGGCCCGCGCCGCGTGCTTGGTGCACAGGAACACCGATTTCTGCACCAGGGCGATGGTGAAGTCCCAGTCCTCCTCCGTCATGTCGACGATCGGCGCGTTGCGCGCCCCGCCGGCGATGTGGAACGACAGGTCGAGCCCGCCGAGGGCCCGCACCGCGTGCTCCACCGCCGCCCGCACCTGCTCCTCGCCGGTGACGTCGGCGGGCACGGTCGCGACGGTGCCCGCGGGGCCGGCCGCCTCCGCCTCGGCGGCGAACGCGTCGAGCCCCGCCGCGTCGAGATCGACGCCCACGACGGAGGCGCCCTCCGCGGCGAGCCGCAGCGCCACCGCGCGCCCGATGCCGGACGCGGCGCCGGTGACGAGGGCCCGCCTGCCCGCGAATCGCGCCGGTGCGGTCACGGGATCATCACCGCCCGCCCCTGCACGGTGCCCGCCTCGAGGCGGCGGAACGCCTCGGCGCCCTCGTCGAGCGGGAACGGTTCGACGTCGACGCGCACGTGCCCGGAGGCGGCCAGCGCGAGGACGTCGATGAGGTCGCGCCGGGTGCCCGCGTACGACTTGCGGACCGACGCGCCCCACGGCCAGCCGTCGCCCAGAGCACCGTCGGCGGCCAGGCGCGGCGCGCCGCCGCCCAGGCCCACCATGCGGTAGGCGCCGCCGGGGGCGACGGTGCGCACGGCGAGCGCGGCGGTGGCGTCGACGCCGACGAAGTCGAACACCGCGTCCGCGCCCAGCCCGCCTGTGCCGTCGAGGATGCGCTCCCGCGCCTCGTCGGGCGCGAGGGCCACGTGGGCGCCGAGCCGTTCGGCGGCGGCGCGGGTGGCGGGGTCGGTGTCGACGGCGATCACGGTGACCGGGCTGATCGCGCGCAGGATCTGCACCGCCACGTGCCCGAGGCCGCCCACGCCGATCACCACCGCGGTGCCGCCGGGCCGCAGGTGCCCGCGCGCGCCGTCGACGGCGTGGTGGCTCGTCAGGCCGGCGTCGGCGAGCGGGGCCGCCTGCTCGGGCGCGAGGTCGGGCGCGGGGACGAACGATGCCGCGGGCACCAGCACGTAGTCGGCCATGCCGCCGTCGGGGCCCAGGCCCGGGCACGGCGGCATCGCCGCGCGCCCCGCCGCCGTGCACAGGTTCTCGCGGCCCGCCGCGCACTCGCGGCACGCGCCGCACGACCAGCACAGGTAGACCACCCCGGCGGTGCCGATGGGCACGGGCGGTGCGGCGTCCCCGGCGGCGGCGACGGTGCCGGCGATCTCGTGCCCCAGCGTGAGCGGGCGCGGCCGCACACGCTCCGAATGCAGCACGTGCAGGTCGGAGTGGCACAGCCCCGCGGCCCGCACACGCAGCAGCAGCTCGCCGCGGCCCGGCCGCGGCACGTCGACGGTGCGCAGCTCCAGCGTCCCGGGCGCAGTGATCTGCAGCGCCCGCATGGTGGCGGGGATGGCGGCGTCGGTGGCGGGCGCCGTCTCGACGGCGGTCATCCGCGCGCCCCGCCCACTGCGGGAGCCCCGTCCAGCACGCCGTACACCGCGTCGAGGTACGCGTTGGGCCGGTCGGCGCCCACCAGCTTGGGCCCCATCCGGTTCATCACGTAGGCGACGGTGACGCGGCGGTCGGCGTCGGCCGAGACCACCGAGCCGCCGAAGCCCGTCCACCACGCCACCCGGCCCGGCCGGATGCCGGGCATCGCGGCGCACGGCAGGCCCCAGCCCAGGCCGAAGCGCACCGGCGCCCCCAGCACGCGGTCGGTGCCGTCGGCCTGCACCGCGAAGACCCGCTCGACGGCCTCCGGCGTGAGCAGCCGCCGCCCCTGCGCGGTGCCGCCGCCGGAGATCACCGACTGCACCAGCGCCACCGAGCGGGCGTTGCCCTGCCCGTTGGCGGCGCCCAGCTCGGCCGCGAGGTAGGCGGGGTCGGTGGTGATCGCCGGGCTGTAGGCCGGGTTGGGCAGGGTGCGCCGCATGACCGAGTCGGCGGGCAGCGAGGCGTAGTCGAAGCCCGTCGGCGGCGGGGGCTCGAGCGCCGCGATGCGCTCGGGGTGCGCCAGCAGCGACGGGGGAGCGCCGATCCAGTAGTCGGCGCCGAGCGGGCCGGCGATCTCCTCGGCGAAGAAGGCGCCCAGGGAGGTGCCGGTGACGCGGCGGACGATCTCGCCGAGCAGCGTGCCGAACGACAGCGCGTGATAGCCGGAACCGTCGCCCGGCGTCCACCACGGCTCCTGCGCGGCGAGCAGCGCGGCGGCGGCGGGGGTGTCGTAGAGGTCCTCGATGGTCACCTTCGCGTCCCAGCCCGGCACGCCGCTGGTGTGGCCGAGCACGTGCCGCAGCAGCACGCCCTCCTTGCCGGCGGCGGCGAACTCGGGCCAGTACCGCGCCACCGGGGCGTCGGGGTCGAGCACGCCGCGGTCGATGAGCACCAGCACCGCGAGCGCGGTCATCGTCTTGGTGAGCGAGTAGGTGTTGACCACGGTGTCGCGGGTCCAGGGGCGGCCGGCGGCGGCGTCGGCGGTGCCGCCCCACAGGTCCACCACCACCTCGTCGCCCTCCATCACGCACAGCGAGGCGCCCAGCTCGGTGCCGTCGGCCAGGTTGCGGGCGAACAGCTCGCGCACCGCGGCGAAGCGCGGATCGCAGACGCCCTGCGGCGCCCCGGCGGCGGGATCGGAGGCGG
>CAZDSL010000138.1:0-7674 GCA_964507655.1 uncultured Mycobacteriaceae bacterium
GATCGAGGAGTTCAACGCCCTCGCCGGCCACGAGCACGTGCACAAGGGCATGACCAGCCGCGACCTCACCGAGAACGTCGAGCAGCTGCAGGTGCGCGATTCGCTCGAGCACGTGCACCGGCGCGGCATCGCCGTGGCGGCCCGGCTGGCCGACCGCGCCGCGCAGTACTCGCAGCTGGTGATGGCCGGCCGCAGCCACAACGTGGCGGCGCAGGCGACGACGCTGGGCAAGCGGTTCGCCTCTGCGGCCGATGAGCTGCTGCTGGCGCTGACCCGCCTGCGCGAACTGATCGACCGCTACCCGCTGCGGGGCATCAAGGGCCCCATGGGCACGGCCCAGGACATGCTCGACCTGCTGGGCGGCGACGAGGCGAAGCTGGCCGAGCTGGAGGGCCGCGTGGCGGGGCACCTGGGCTTCGCGCACGTGTTCACCAGCCTGGGGCAGGTGTACCCGCGCTCGCTCGACCACGACGCGCTGTCCTCGCTCGTGCAGGTCGCGGCCGGGCCGTCGTCGTTCGCGCACACGATCCGGCTCATGGCGGGCCACGAGCTGGTCACCGAGGGCTTCCAGCCCGGCCAGGTGGGTTCTTCGGCCATGCCGCACAAGATGAACACGCGCTCGTGCGAGCGGGTCAACGGCCTGCAGGTGATCCTGCGCGGCTACGCGTCGATGGCCGCCGAGCTGGCGGGCGCGCAGTGGAACGAGGGCGACGTCTTCTGCTCCGTGGTCCGCCGCGTCGCCCTGCCCGACGCCTTCTTCGCCATCGACGGGCTGTTCGAGACGTTCCTCACCGTGCTCTCCGAGTTCGGCGCCTACCCGGCGGTGATCGCCAAGGAACTCGACCGCTACCTGCCGTTCCTGGCCACCACCAAGATCCTCATGGCCGCCGTGCGCGCGGGCGTGGGCCGCGAGACGGCGCACGAGGTGATCAAGGAGCACGCGGTGGCGGTGGCCCTCGCCATGCGCGAGCAGGGCAGCGAGCCCGACCTCGTCGCCCGCCTGGCGGCCGACCCGCGCATCCCGCTGGGCGAGGCCGAGCTGGCCGAGGCGCTGGCCGACAAGGCCGCCTTCATCGGCGCGGCCGAGGCGCAGACGGCCGGCGTGATCGCCCGCGTGCAGGAGCTGGTCGACGCCGACCCGGCCGCGGCCGCCTACACGCCCGGCGCCATCCTCTGAGGCGCCCGGCGACGGGGCCGCCGCCGCCGATAGGCTGGGCGGCGTGCGTCCCTCACTGTCTGACTACAAGCACCTGAGCGCCGGCAAGGTCCGCGAGCTCTACGAGATCGACGACTCCACCATGCTCATGGTGGCGTCCGACAGGATCTCGGCCTACGACCACATCCTCAGCACGCCGATCCCCGACAAGGGCCGCGTGCTCACGGCGATGAGCGTGTACTTCTTCGACCAGCTGGCGGTGCCGAACCACCTGGCCGGCGACGTCGAGGACGAGCGGATCCCCGCCGAGGTGCTGGGGCGCGCGCTGGTGGTGCGGCGCCTCGAGATGCTGCCCGTGGAGTGCGTGGCGCGCGGCTTCCTCACCGGCTCCGGGCTCGCCGACTACCGGGCCACCGGGGCGGTGTGCGGCGTGGCGCTGCCCGAGGGGCTGGTCGAGGCCAGCCGGCTGCCCGAGCCCGTGTTCACCCCCGCCCGCAAGGCCGAGGTGGGCGAGCATGACGAGAACATCACCTTCGACCAGGTGGTGGAGATGCTGGGCGCCGATCTGGCGGTCAAGCTGCGCGACGACACGATCGACATCTACTCGCGTGCCGCGATGATCGCGTTCGACCGCGGCATCCTGCTGGCCGACACCAAGTTCGAGTTCGGCCTCGACCCGTCGGGCAACCTGGTGCTGGCCGACGAGGTGCTCACCGCCGACTCGTCCCGCTTCTGGCCGGCCGACGGCTACGAGCCCGGGCGGGTGCAGCCGAGCTTCGACAAGCAGTACGTGCGCGACTGGCTCACCTCGGCGGAGTCCGGGTGGGACCGCTCCTCCGATGCGCCGCCGCCGGCGCTGCCCGCCGACGTCGTCGAGGCCACCCGCGGCCGCTACATCGAGGCCTACGAGCGGCTCAGCGGCCGCTCCTTCGCCCAGTGGCCGGGCGCCGAGTGACCGCGCCCGAGCCGCCCGTCGCGCCGCGCCGGCCGGTCACCCGCACCCACCACGGCGATTCCGTGGTCGACGAGTACGAGTGGCTGCGCGACAAGGACTCGCCCGAGGTGCGGGCCCACCTGGAGGCCGAGAACGCCTACACGGAGGCGCGCACGGCGGCCGGCGGCGACCGCACCCCGCCGGTGCTCACGCCCGGCGAGCCGGTGCCGGGCGAGCAGGTGCTGCTCGACGGCAACGCCGAGGCCGAGGGCCACGAGTTCTTCGCGCTCGGCAGCTTCGGGGTCTCCGACGACGGCACCCTGCTGCTCTACGCCGTCGACACGGAGGGCGACGAGCGGTACACGCTGCGCGTCAAGGACCTGCGCACCGGCGAGCAGCTGGGCGAGGAGATCCCCGGCACGTTCCCCGGCGCGGTGTTCTCGCCCGACGGCCGGTACGTCTTCTACCCCACGGTGGACGAGGCGTGGCGGCCCGACACGATCTGGCGTCACCGCGTGGGCGCGGGCCGCGGCGACGACGTGCGCGTGTTCACCGAGCCGGACGAGCGCTACTGGGTGGGCGTGGGCGTCACCCGCAGCCGCCGCTACATCGTCATCGAGCTGGGCTCCAAGATCACCTCCGAGTCGTGGCTGCTGCCGGCCGAGCGGCCCGAGGGGGAGTTCCGGGTGGTGCTACCGCGCCGCGAGGGCGTGGAGTACGAGATCGACCACGCAGTGGTGGGCGGCGAGGACGTGCTGCTCATCCTGCACAACGACGGCGCGGAGAACTTCACGCTGGCGCAGGCGCCGGTGGACGAGCCGGCGCGCATGACGGAGGTGCTCGCACACCGCGCAGACGTGCGCCTCGAGCAGGTCGACGCCTTCGCCGGGCACGTCGCGGTGGGCTACCGCAGCGGCGCGATCCCGCGCGTCGGCGTGCTGCCGGTGGAGGCCGGCGGCTTCGGCGGGCTGCGCGAGATCGCCTTCGACGAGGAGCTGTACTCGGCCGGGATCGGCGCCACCCCGGAATGGGACTCGCCGCAGCTGCGGCTGGGCCAGACGTCGTTCATCACCCCGGCGCGGGTGTACGACTACGAGTTCGCCACCGGCGCCCTGCACCTGCGCAAGCAGCAGCCGGTGCTCCCCGCACCGTCGGGCCGCCCGTTCGACCCGGCCGAGTACGAGCAGCGCCGCGCGTGGGCCACGGCCGACGACGGCACGCGCATCCCGGTGTCGATAGTGCGCCGCCGCGACGCCGCGCCCGGCCCCGCGCCGACGCTCCTGTACGGCTACGGCTCCTACGAGATCAGCGTCGACCCGGAGTTCTCCATCGCGCGGCTCTCGCTGCTCGACCGCGGCGTGACGTACGCGGTGGCGCACGTGCGCGGCGGCGGCGAGATGGGGCGCCACTGGTACGACGACGGCAAGACGCTGGCCAAGCGCAACTCGTTCACCGACTTCGTCGCCTGCGCCCGGCACCTGGTGGACACCGGCGAGACCACCCCCGCGCAGCTGGTGGCCGAGGGCGGCAGCGCCGGCGGGCTGCTCATGGGGGCCGTGGCCAACCTGGCGCCCGAGCTGTTCGCGGGGATCCTCGCGGTGGTGCCGTTCGTCGACCCGCTCACCTCCATCCTCGACCCGTCGCTGCCGCTCACCGTGATCGAGTGGGACGAGTGGGGCGACCCGCTGCACAGCGCCGAGGTCTACCGGTACATGAAGTCCTACGCGCCGTACGAGAACGTGCGCGCGGTGCGGTACCCGGCGATCTTCGCGGTGACGAGCATCAACGACACCCGCGTGCTGTACGTGGAGCCGGCCAAGTGGGTGGCGCGGCTGCGGGCGGTGCTCGCCGAGGCCGGCATCGGCTCCGAGCGCATCCTGCTCAAGACGGAGATGGCCGCCGGGCACGGGGGAGTGTCGGGCCGCTACGACAAGTGGCGGCAGACGGCGCTGGAGTACGCCTGGGTGCTGGCGGCCGCCGGGGCTGTGGCCCCCGCCGATCCGAGCACCGGCTAGCCGATCCGAGCGCCGGATCCCACGGCCCTGGCGGGAGTCGGTGCTCGGATCGGGCGGGGCGGCGGGCGTTCAGCTGAAGCCGGCGTCGTGCAGGATCCGCTGCCCCTGCTCGCCGGTCACCAGGTCCACGAACGCGCGCGCGGCGTCGGCCCGCTCGCCCGCGCCCGTGAGCACGGCGATGGGGTACTCGTTGACGGCGCCGGCCGATTCGGGGAAGTCGACGGTGACGACCTTGCCGCCCGCCGCCGCGGCATCGGTGACGTAGACGAGCCCCGCGTCGGCCTGCCCGGCGATCACCTTGCCCAGCACGTCGGTCACGTTGTTCTCCTCGCTCACGGGGCTGAGCTGCACGCCGGCCGCGTCCTCCACCTTCCGGGCGGCGCTTCCGCACGGCACCTGCGGCGCGCACACCACCACCGAGACCCCGGGCCGGGCGAGGTCGGCGAAGGTGCCGATGTGCGCGGGGTTGCCGGGCGGCGTGACGATCGTGAGCACGTTGGAGGTGAAGGTGGCCGGGTCGCCGTCGACCACGCCCGCCTGCACGGCGTCCTGCATCACCGCCGCATTGGCCGAGGCGAACACGTCGGCGGGGGCGCCGCTCGCGATCTGCTGCTCGAGCGTGTTGGAGCCGCCGAAGGAGAAGTCCACGTGGGCGCCCTCGTGCTGCTGCTCGTAGAGCCGGCCGATCTGCGTGAACGTGTCCTTGAGAGAGGCCGCGGCGTAGACCGTGATGTGCTCGCCCGGGGCGCCGCCGCTGCCGCAGGCGGTGAGCGCGGCGGCGGCCAGCGTGGCGGCGGCCAGAGCACGGAGCGCCGCAGAGGGCCTCATCGGGGCTCCTCCCCGGCGGCGGGGCGCGGCGTCTCCACGATGACGTGGGTGGACTTGACGACGGCGACCGCCAGGCTTCCCGGCTGCAGGCCCAGCTCGCGCGCGGAATCGGCGCTGATGAGGGACGCGATGGCGTGCGGCCCGCACTGCATCTCGACCTGCGCCATGACCCCGTCGACCTTGACGTCGGTGACGAGGCCGACCAGTCGGTTGCGCGCCGAGCGGCCCACGCCGGAGGGGTCGTGGGCGGCGTTGGCGTGTGCGCGCGCGTGGCGGGCGAGCGCGGCGCCGTCGATGGTGGTCACCCCGCCGCTGCCGCTCGCGGGGAGCGTGCCGGCGTCGATGAGCCTGCGGACCGTGTCTGTGCTGACGCCGAGCAGATCGGCCGCCTCGCGCACTCGAAACTCTGACATGCGTTCATCTAAGTGCATTCGAGACGCATATGCGACACCCATCCCCGATTGCGGCGGCGGTGGCGCGGCCGATGGGTAGCGTGAGGGCATGAGCGCAGACGATGTGATGAACCTTCCCGTGCACACCCTCGACGGCACCGCCACCACGCTGGCGCAGACGGCCGGCGGCGGCCCGGTGCTCGCGGTGAACGTGGCCTCCAAGTGCGGCCTGACCCCGCAGTACACGGCGCTGGAGAAGCTGGCCGAGGGCTACGCCGGCCGCGGGCTCACGGTGGTGGGCTTCCCGTGCAACCAGTTCATGGGCCAGGAGCCCGGCACGCCCGAGGAGATCGCCGAGTTCTGCTCCGCCACCTACGGCGTGACCTTCCCGCTGATGGAGAAGATCGAGGTCAACGGCGACGGCCGCCACCCCATCTACCGGGTGCTCACCGCCGCGGCCGACGACGCGGGCGAGGCGGGCGACGTGCAGTGGAACTTCGAGAAGTTCCTCATCGGCGCCGACGGCACCGTGCTGCGCCGGTTCCGGCCCACCACGGTGCCCGACGACCCGGCCGTGATCGAGGCCGTGGAGTCCGCGCTGGCGTGAGCCGCGCCGGCGCGCGCCCGGGCCTCAGTCGATGGAGACCGGCTCGCGCGCCGGCAGCTCCCGGAACTCGGTGGACGACGGCCCCAGCGCCCGCAGCTGCCGGAAGTACAGCCCGCGCCCGGCCTCGGAGAGGATGGCGTGGTGGATCGGCACCGCGATGCGCGGCGCCATGGCACGGAAGTAGTCGACCGCCTCGGAGAGCTTCATCCACGGCGCAGTGGCGGGCAGGGCGAGCACGTCGACGGGGCGCTCGGGCACGAAGAGCGCGTCGCCCGGGTGCATGAACACGTCGCGGCGCTGCGGGGTGGACAGCACGAAGCAGGCGTTGTCCACCAGCGGGATGTCGGGGTGGATCTGCGCGTGCGTGCCGCCCACCACCTCCACCTGCACGTCGCCCACGGCGAAGGCGTCGCCCGTGTGCGCGGCGGTGAAGCGGGCGCCCCACGGCTCGTCCGCCCACAGCCGCGCGCTCTGCGGATCGCAGTACGCGGCGGCCTGCGGGTTGGTGTCGAGCAGCGCGGGCAGCCGGGTCGGGTCGGCGTGGTCGGGGTGCTGGTGGGTGACGAGCACAGCGTCGAGCCCGGTGAGCTCCTCGAAGCCCTCGGAGAAGTTGCCGGGATCGAACAGGATCCGTGCGCCGGCAAGCTCGACGAGCAGGCACGAGTGGCCGAAATGAGTCAGTCGCATGGCCCCAGTATGCGACGGACGCCGACCGGTAGACTGCGGGGTGGCCGAAGTGCTTCGGCCGCATTCCCGCGTCGGGGTGCCGCGCCGCTGCGGCGTCCCGCCGTGACCTGATCGCCGTCTTACTGTCGAGGAGCGACGCGTGGCCCGTGTAGTGGTGGACGTCATGCCCAAGGAAGAGATCCTGGACCCGCAGGGCCAGGCCATCGCCGGGGCGCTGGGCCGCCTCGGCTTCGCCGGGGTGTCCGCGGTGCGCCAGGGCAAGCGGTTCGAGCTGGAGGTGGACGGCACGGTGTCCGATGCCGACCTCGAGCGCATCGCGCAGGAGCTCCTCGCCAACACCGTCATCGAGGACTACGCCGTCAGCCGGGTGCAGCAGGCATGAGCGCGCGCATCGGTGTCATCACCTTCCCGGGCACGCTCGACGACGTCGACGCCGCCCGCGCCGTCACCGCCTCGGGCGGCGAGGCCGTGAGCCTCTGGCACGGCGACGCCGACCTCAAGGGCGTCGACGCGGTGATCGTGCCCGGTGGCTTCTCCTACGGCGACTACCTGCGCTGCGGCGCCATCGCCCGGTTCGCCCCGGTGATGGGCGAGGTCGTCGCGGCGGCCGGCAAGGGCATGCCGGTGCTGGGCATCTGCAACGGCTTCCAGGTGCTGTGCGAGGCCGGGCTGCTGCCGGGCGCGCTCACCCGCAACGAGAAGCTGCTGTTCCTGTGCCGCGACCAGTGGCTGCGCGTCGAGTCGACGGGCACGGCGTGGACGTCCCGCTACGACGCGGGCGCCGAGATCCTCATCCCGCTCAAGTCGGGGGAGGGCCGGTACCAGGCGCCGAAGGAGACGCTCGAGCGGCTCGAGGGCGACGGCCGCGTGGTGTTCCGCTACGTGGGCGACAACCCCAACGGCTCGCAGAACGCGATCGCCGGCGTCTCCTCCGAGAACGGCCGGGTGGTGGGCCTCATGCCGCACCCGGAGCACGCCACCGAGGCGCTCACCGGCCCCAGCGACGACGGGCTCGGCATGTTCCTGTCGGTGCTCGACGGGGTGCTGGCCGGCGC
>CAZDSL010000139.1:0-3680 GCA_964507655.1 uncultured Mycobacteriaceae bacterium
CCGCCCCCGTCCTCCGCCACGGGCGCGCGCAGGTCGGTCACCAGCCGCTGCATCTGCGCGGCCAGCCGCAGGATCTCGTCGTCGGTCCAGTCCTTGAGCTGCGACGAGAGCAGCATGCCGTTGACCCGGTCGAAGGTGCGCAGCGCGTCGCGCCCGGCGTCCGTGATGGTCGCGATCGACACCCGGCCGTCGTGCGGCGAGCGGTCGACGTCGATGTACCGGTGCGACTTGAGGGTGCTGATCTGCCGGCTCAGGGCCGCGGGCCGCATGAGCGCGAATCCGCCCAGGTCGGACAGCGACACGGGGCCGTGGACGGCGATCTTCTTGAGGATGTTCACCGCGACGGTGCTGAGGTTGACGCCCGACCGCGCCTCGTGGATCTCGTCCAGCTTGCGGCTGTTGGCGAAGCGCTGGACGGCCACGATGGCGTCGTTCAACTCCTGCTGCGTGCGACTGTCCACTGCTGCGGGCCCCCGTGCGTCTTCGGGCGGATGGGATGCGCCCATCCTTGCAGCAGCCCGCCGCGCGGGGGCATGGCGGGAACGTTCCGCGGCGGGGCCGACGCGCCCTCCCGTCCCATGGGAACAACGAGTTCCGCGCCCGATCCGCCCTGGCTACCGTCTCGGCCAAGCCGGTAGCGCACCCGATCCGCGCACCGGGGAGCCCGCGGAGACGCCGCGGACGACAGGCCCCGATGCCGGATACCCCTGCGGCGCACGGCATGCCGGAAAGAGGTGGACATGCACGATCACGATCTGGTGCTCCGAGGCGGGACCGTTCTCGACGGCCTGGGCGGGCCCGCGCGCGAGGCGGACGTGGCCGTCCGGGGCGGGCTCATCGCCGAGGTGGGCGAGGTGGCCGGCGCCGGGCGCGAGGAGATCGATGCCCGCGGGCGCCTGGTCACCCCGGGGTTCGTCGACGTGCACACCCATTACGACGGCCAGGCGACGTGGGAGAACAGGCTGGTGCCGTCGACTAACCACGGCGTGACGACCGTGGTGATGGGCAACTGCGGCGTGGGTTTCGCGCCCTGCCGGCCCGAGCACCGCGACATGCTGATCAAGCTCATGGAGGGCGTCGAGGACATTCCCAACGTGGTGCTCAGCGAGGGCGTCGACTGGAGCTGGACCACGTACCCGGAGTACCTCGACCACCTGGCGACCCGGCGGTTCGACGCCGACCTGTGCAGCTACGTCCCGCACGCGGCGCTGCGCACCTACGTGATGGGGGAGAGGGCGTTCCGCCGCGAACCGGCCACGCCGGACGAGATCGCGCGGATGGCGGCGCTGCTGGAGGAGGCCGTGCGCGCCGGCGCCTTCGGCTTCGGGACGTCGCAGACGATGTTCCACCGCTCCAGCGACGGCAGCCTCACCCCCACGCTCGCCGCCACGGAGGAGGAGTACGCCGGGCTGGCCGCCGCGCTCGACCGGGCCGGCGCCGGCCTCATCCAATTCGTCATCGAGTACAACGACGACTGGGAGCAGGTGCTGGACATGGGCCTGCGCCAGGCGCAAAGGTTCCGCCGGCCGTTCAGCATGTCGCTGGTGCAGAGCCACGGCAAGCCCACGATCTGGCGCACCATCCTGGACAAGTTCGCCGAGGCCGGCGCCGCCGGCACCGAGGCCACCGTGCAGGTGCTGCCGCGGCCGCTGGGGGTGCTGCTGGGCCTCGAGCTCACGCTGCACCCCTTCTACTCCACGCCCGCCTACCTGGCCATGGCCGACCGCCCGCTGCACGAGCGCGTCCGCGAGATGCGCCGCCCCGAGGTCAAGCAGCGCATCCTGGGCGAGGCCAACGACCCGGCCCCGACCATGCAGATGGGCATGCGGGTGCGCGATTTCCACCAGCTCTACGAGATGGGCGAGGGCTTCGACTACGAGCCCGCCCGCGCGAGCAGCATCGGGGCGCAGGCCGAGCGGCTGGGTGTGGCGCCCGAGAGCCTGGCGTACGACAAGCTGCTGGACGACGAGGGCCGCAACATCCTGTACCTGGCGTTCTCCAACTACGCCGACTTCTCGCTGGAGCCGTCGCGGCGGATGCTGCTCGACGACCACGCCGTGCCGGGGCTGGGCGACGGCGGGGCGCATCTGGGCGTCATCTGCGACGGCAGCATCTACACGCACCTGCTCACGCACTGGGGCAGGAGCCGCAGCGCCGGCGAGCGGCTGCCGCTGCCCTACCTGATCCACCTGATGACCCGCCGCAGCGCCGCGATGGTGGGGCTGGGCGACCGCGGCGTCGTCGCCCCCGGCTACCGCGCCGACCTCAACGTGATCGACCTGGAGCGCCTGGCCCTGGGCCTGCCGCGCGTGGTCCGCGACCTGCCCGCCGGCGGCCGCCGCCTGATGCAGGATGCGCGCGGCTACACCGCCACCATCGTCCGCGGCGCCGTCGTCACCCGCGACGGGAGCCCCACCGGCGCCCTCCCGGGCCGCCTGGTGCGGGGGCCGCAGCCCGCCCCGCCCGGCCGCGCGGCCGGCCCCCGGCCCGTCCCGTCCGGCCGCGCGGCCCGACCCTCCGGGCAGCGTCCGCTGACCCGCACCCCGTCCCGAGGAGGACCCATGACCACACCGCTCGCGCCGGTCGGCGGCCGCCAGGCCTGGCTCGGCAGCACGCTCGACCATCGCAGCGACGGCCTGTGGCTGCTGTCGGCGCCGGAGCGCGCCGAGATCGACGCCGCGCTGGCCGCGCTCAAGGCCCGGGGCCGCCTCGACCTGACCGCGATCACCCCGGAGACCTTTCCGCTGCCCACCGTCGGGCGCCTGCTCGAGCGCCTGCGCGGCGAGTTGTGGTCGGGCCGCGGCTTCGTCCTCATCCGCGGGCTGTCGCGCGACGACTACAGCGCCGACGACCTCGCCCGCATCCACTACGGAATCGGTGCCCACCTCGGCGCGATCATCCCGCAGTCGGGCAACGGCGAGATCCTCGGCCACGTGCTCGACGTGGCCGACCTGGTGGACGGCGAGGTGCGCGGTTACCGCACCGCGCGGCCGCAGAACATGCACTGCGACGGCCACGACGTGGTCTCGCTGCTCTGCCTGCGCGCGGCGAAGACGGGCGGTGTCAGCCGGATCGCCAGCGCGGCGGCCGTCCACGACCGGATGGTCGAGACCCGGCCCGACCTGGCCCGCGTGCTCTACGAGGGCATGCCCGTCATGCGCGGCAGGCTCGACGCCGAGCGCGGCGACGGCAACCTTGTGACGCCCCGCCCCGTGGCGCTGTTCGCCCGCGACCACGGGGTGTTCGCCGCGTGCGTGCACGCGGCGCAGATCCGTGCCGCGGCCGAGGCGGGGTACTTCACCATGACGGCGGAGCAGGACGAGGCCCTGGAGATGTTCTGCACGCTCGCCGCGTCGCCGGAGTTCCACCTGGACATGGACATCGCGCCCGGCGACATGCAGTTCCTCAACAACCGGCTGATCGTGCACGGGCGGACGGTGTACGAGGACCACCCGGAGCTGAACCGGCGCCGCCACCTGCTGCGGCTGTGGATGAACATCCCCGACTGGCCGCGGCGTCCCGCGAGCCAGCAGGACATCTACTCCGAGGCCGACCTTCCCGGGTGGGCGGGCCACCGCACGCCGTTCATGGAGATGCCGAGCCGGTACCTGGAGGGGCTCGCCGGCGGCGCGGACGGGCGGGCGACGGCCTCCGCGGGAGGTGGGCGGCGATGACGGGCG
>CAZDSL010000139.1:3780-7650 GCA_964507655.1 uncultured Mycobacteriaceae bacterium
CGGCCGGTACTCGGCGGCGCCCCAACGTGCTGCTGGTGCTGCTCGACGACATGGGATTCGGGGCCTCGTCGGCCTTCGGCGGGCCCATCGCGATGCCGACGGCGGAGCGGCTGGCGGGCGGGGGCCTGCGCTACAGCCGATTCCACACGACGGCGCTGTGCTCGCCCACCCGGGCGGCGCTGCTGACGGGCAGGAACCCGCACACGGTGGGGTTCGGCACCGTGACGAACTTCGAGAGCGACGACCCGGGCTACAACTGCCTGCGGCCCGCCAGCGCGGCGAACATCGCCGCCGTCCTCCGCGCGGAGGGGTACGGCACCGCCGCATTCGGCAAGTGGCATCAGACGCCGGGGCGCGAAACGGGCCCGGCCGGCCCGTTCGACCGGTGGCCCACCGGCGAGGGCTTCGAACACTTCTACGGCTTCCTCGGCGGCTCGACGGACCAGTACCACCCCGCGCTCTACGCCGGCACGACGCCGGTGGACCCGCCCGCCGGCCCGGAGGACGGGTACCACCTCACCGAGGACCTGGCCGACAGGCTGATCGACTGGCTGCGGGCCCAGCATTCCGCCGCGCCCGACAAGCCGTTCTTCGCCTACCTGGCCCCGGGCGCGACGCACTCGCCGCTGCAGGTGCCCGCGGCCTGGCGCGACAAGTATGCGGGGCGCTTCGCGCACGGGTGGAACCGGCAGCGCGAGATCACCCTGGCCGCGCAGAAGCGGCTGGGCGTGGTGCCCGAGGACGCCGAGCTGCCGTCGTGGCCGGACGCAGTGCCGCGCTGGGACGCGCTCTCCGACGACGAGCGCCGGGCCGCCGAGCTGCTGATGGAGCTGTACGCGGGCTTCGCCGAGCACACCGACGCGCAGGTGGGCCGGGTGGTGGACGCGCTCGACGATCTCGGCCTGCTCGACGACACGCTGGTGCTGTACATCCTGGGCGACAACGGGGCGTCCGCGGAGGGCGGCATGGCGGGCACCGCGCACGAGGGCCTGCTGTTCAACGGGCTCAGCGACACGGCGGCCGGCATTCTGGCGGAGGCCGATGCGCTGGGCGGCCCGGGCACCGCGCCGCAGTATCCCTTCGGGTGGGCGCAGGCCATGGACACGCCCTACCAGTGGGTCAAGCAGGTCGCCTCCCACTACGGCGGCACCCGCAACCCGCTGGTGGTGCAC
The DNA here is from genome assembly GCA_964507655.1 of uncultured Mycobacteriaceae bacterium. GTDB lineage: Bacteria > Actinomycetota > Actinomycetes > Mycobacteriales > Mycobacteriaceae > Tomitella. The sequence goes on from CAZDSL010000139.1 coordinate 4,953, forward strand.
TGGCCGGCGGGCTTCGCGGAGCGCGGCGGCGTCCGGACCCAGTGGCACTTCGTCTCCGACATCGTGCCGACGATCCTGGACGCCGCGGGCATCGCCGCCCCGCGGACGGTGGCGGGCGTGCCGCAGCAGCGCATCGACGGCGTGTCGATGCGCTACGGCTTCGACGACCCGGCCGCCCCGGAGCGGCGCCGTACGCAGTACTTCGAGGTGTTCGGCAACCGCGGCATCTACCACGACGGGTGGGTGGCCTGCGCGCTGCACCGCATCCCCATGGCGCCGGCGGCGGCCGACAAGGACTTCGCCGACGACGTGTGGGAGCTCTACGACACCGCCGCCGACTGGACCCAGGCGCGCGACGTGGCCGCCGAGCACCCGCGCGCGCTGGCGCGGCTGCGCGCCCTGTTCGACGAGGTCGCCGCCGCCGACAACGTGCTGCTCGACAACAGCCGGATGCAGAGGATGCGGCCGGTGGACGAGGCCGCGGAGGCGGCGGAGCGCACCACGTTCACGTACCCGGGGTCGATGCCGCCGCTACTGCCCGACGCGGCGGTGAAGGTGTTCGGCCGTTCGCATGAGATCACCGTGGACGCCTCCGTGCAGGAGGCGGGCGGCACCGGCGCGGCCGTGGCGCAGGGCGCGGGCCCCGACGGGGGATGGAGCGTGTACCTGCACCGCGGCCGGCTCGCGTACTGCCACAACGTGGCCGGCCGGTACCGCTTCCACGTGTACGGCGACGAGGTGCCCGTCGGCGCCCATGAGCTGCGGGTGCGGGTGGACTACGACGGCGGCGGATTCGGCCGGGGCGCCGGCGTGACGCTGTCCGTCGACGGGCGGCCGGCGGGATCGGGGCGGATCGAGCGCACCATCGCGTTCTACATCGGCGGCACCGGGCTGCTGACCCTCGGGCGCGCGCACGGCGAGCCGATCAGCCCCGACCTGCCGCGAGGCGCGGCGTTCCCCGGCACGGTGCGCGAGGTGACGGTGACGCTCGGCCCGCGGAAGGTCCGGGAGTCGCCCGAGCGCGCCGCGCGCAACGCCCTGTCGGTGCAGTGAGCACCCGGGCACAGGCCACACGAACGATGGAGGATGCGGTGAGAGCGAAGACCGGTGGGACTGCGGGGCACCTGCCCGGGCGGCGCCGAGGAGCGGGCCGAACGCGCGGAAGGGCCTGGGCCACCGCCGTGTGCGGGGGCGGGGCGGCGCTGCTGCTGGCGGCGTCCGGGTGTGCCGGCGGGGCGGCCGGGGACGGCGCGGGCGGGGAGGTGACGGGGATGGCCCAGCTGACCGACGGCATGATCAACGTGGCGGCCGACCCGGGCGATCCGCGCGAGGGCGGGGTGGTGACCTTCGGCGCGTTCGCGGAGCCCACATCGCTCGACCCGGCGAGGACCATCGCCGCCGTCACCACCGGGGGCATCGAGATGGTCAACATCTACGACTCCCTGATGCGCCACGACGCGCAGGCGAAGTCCGATGTGCCGCAGATGGCCGAGGCGCTGACGCACGACGACACCTTCACCACCTGGACGCTGACGCTGCGTGACGGGGTGCGCTTCTCCGACGGGACACCCGTGGACGCGGCGGCGGTCAAGGCCAGCCAGGAACGGTTCGGTGCGGCGGACGGCCCCGACGCGGCGGTGTGGAACGCCAACGTCACCGGCATCGCGACGCCCGACGACAAGACCGTCGTCTACACGCTCGCTCGGTCCTGGCCGCTGTTCTCCAACACGCTCACCACGGGCGCGGGCATGATCGTGGCGCCGGCCGCGGGGCCGCCGGGCGACGGGTTCACGCCCATCGGCGCCGGGCCGTTCACGTTCGGCGGCTGGGCCCAGGGCACGTCGATGACGCTCGACGCCAACGAGGACTACTGGGGCGGGGCGCCGCACCTCGACGCCGTCAAGGCCGTGTACCTGCCGTCCACCGAGGTGGGTCGGCAGACGTTCCTCAACGGCGAGCTCGACACGGTGGTGCTGCGCGAACCGGACGACATCGCGCCGGTGCTGTCGGCGGGGTACCCGGGCTACGTGGCGATGACGGCGATCGCGAACACCGAGATCATCAATGCGGCGCCCGGGCACGCCGGAGCCGACCCGCGGGTGCGCAAGGCCATCCGGCTCGCCGTCGACCCGGTATCCGTGGCCCAGCGCACCTATGGCAGCGACGAGCTCGCCGGCAGCACGCTGTTCGCCTCCTACTCGCGCTGGAACACCGACGCGACGGCCGCCGAGCACGATCCCGACAAGGCGCGGGCGCTGGTGGAGCAGGCGAAGGCGGACGGGTTCGACGGGCGGCTCGTCATCGATTCCGGGCCGATGCAGAGCAAGCAGCGTCAGGCGCTGGCCGTGGAGGCGCAGTTGGAGGCCGTGGGGTTCGATGTGGAGCCGCGGATCGAGCAGACCTCGCCCGACCACATCAGGGCCGTCGCGAACGGCGACTACGACCTGGGCGAGTGGGGCATCAACCTGCGCGAACCGGACCCGTACGTGAAGATGATGGCCGCCATGCACTCGGGCGGCAAGCAGGTGTACGGCATGTACACCAGCGAGCGGATGGACGGGCTGATCGAGGCGTTCCAGACTGCGCCCGACGACGACGCGAAGCGGGCGGTGATGGCCGACATCGAGCACCAGGTCGATGAGGACTCCCCGTTCCTGGTGCTCGGCTACTCCCCGGAGTACGTGGCGATGCAGCGCAC
>CAZDSL010000140.1:0-7574 GCA_964507655.1 uncultured Mycobacteriaceae bacterium
CGTCGTCGTCCTCGTCGGCCGCGGCGTCGGCGGGCATGTCGTCGCGGGTGAGCAGGTCGACGCGCAGGCCCCGCTCGCGATAGGCGGCGCGGCCCACCAGGTGCGCGAACACGGGCGAGACGATGACGGTGAACAGCCCCGCCAGCACCAGCATGCCCACGTCGACGCTGCCGCGCAGCCGCAGGCCCGCGCCCACCAGCACCAAGAGCAGCCCCAGCACCTGCGTCTTGGTGCTCGGGTGCATGCGGCTGAGCGTGTCGGGGAAGCGGACCAGGCCGATGCCCGCGGTGAGCGCGAACAGCGAGCCCGCCAGCACCAGCACGGCCGAGGCCCAGTCGAGCGCGGCGTTCATTCGCGATCACGCACCCGGAAGCGCGGCACCGCGATCGAGCCGATGAACCCCAGCAGCGCCAGCGCCACCAGCGCCGCGAGCACGGCCGAGTTGCGGCTGTAGGCCGCCCACGCGCCCATGCCCGTCAGGCACACCGAGGCCGTCATCTCGGTGGCCACGAGGCGGTCGAGGGTGCTGGGCCCGGCGATGAGGCGGTAGACGGCCAGCAGCGCCGCCGCCACCAGCACGCAGCCGGACAGGACCCACAGGACGTTCATGCTCCGGTGCTCCTCTCGTCGGGGCCGGAGGCGGCCGGCCGTGCGATGGTGCGCTCCTGCCAGTCGTCGTCGCGCTCGAAGGCGCGGATGAACATGCGCTCGAGCCGCGACACGTTGCGGTAGAAGCGGTCGACCGCGCGCGGCGAGTGCGCGTCGAGGACGTGGATGTACAGCAGCCGCCGGTGCCGGTCCACCTCCAGCACGATCGTGCCGGGCACCACGTTGATGGCGTCGACGAGCAGGCCCAGCACCAGGTCGGACTTGATGCGCACGTGGGCGCGCAGGATCGCCGTCTTCGGGGGCGGGCCGGGCCGCACGGCCAGCCACGCCACCTCCACCGACGATACGGCGAGGTCGAAGGCCACCCGCGAGACCAGCGCCAGCGCCGACAGCGGGTGCAGCCGACCCTCCACGGGGAGCTGCGGCAGCGGCATGAGCAGCAGGATCACCAGCGCCACGGCCAGGCCGCCGAGCACATTCGCCGCCGTCACCTCGCCCCACAGCAGCACCCACACGCCGGCCAGCCACACGATCACCCACAGCCGGATGACGACGTCGCGGGTGGTGAGCGGGGTGCGCAGGCGCTCGGCGAGGCGCTGGAGGAACGGGCTCATCGTCCGCCCCCCGTCCGGTGCGTCCCGCCGGCGGTGGACGGCTGCGAGGAGGACGCGTCGGAGAGCCCGGTGTGCGGGGCGGGGCCGTGCGTCTCGGGCAGGTCGGCGGCCGCCTGCGGCCCGAGCACCGTGCCCACGTACACCGAGCGGTCGGTGAGGTTGTGGGCGGCGCGCTCGGCGTAGCCGACGAGGGGGCCGGCGAACACCGTCATCGCCAGGCCCACCACCACCAGCGCGGCTGTCGATCCGACCATGAGCGAGGGCATGCGGCCCACGTCGTCGCGCTCGGCGAGGGCCACGTCGTCGACGTCGTCGAGCAGGGCCACGGGGCGGGCGGCGACCATGTCGCCCTCGGGGGCGTCGGCGCGCGGGCGCCAGTACGACTTGGTCCACACCCGCATCACCGCGTAGAGGGTGAGCAGGCTGGTGACGACGGCGCCCGCCACCAGCACCCAGGCCAGCGGCGTGCCCGCCTCGGCGCCCGCCTGCAGCAGCGTGAGCTTGCCGATGAATCCGGAGAACGGCGGGATGCCGCCCAGGTTGAGCGCCGGGATCAGGTAGAGCACCGCCAGCAGCGGGCTCGCCGCGGCCAGCCCGCCGAGCCGGCGCAGCGAGGCCGAGCCGGCCTGCCGTTCCATCAGGCCCACCACCAGGAACAGCGTGGTCTGCACCAGGATGTGGTGCGCCACGTAGTAGATGGCGCCCGTCAGGCCCAGGTCGGACGAGAGCCCGATGCCGAAGACCATGTAGCCGATGTGGCTGACCAGGGTGAACGAGAACAGCCGCTTGATGTCGGTCTGCGCGATGGCGCCGAGGATGCCGAAGATCATCGTCGCCAGGCCCGCCACCAGCAGCACCGTGTCGAGCGCGCCGCCGGGGAAGAGCAGCGTGTGCGCCCGGATGATCGCGTACACGCCCACCTTGGTGAGCAGGCCCGCGAACACGGCGGTGATGGGCGCCGGGGCGGTGGGGTAGGAGTCGGGCAGCCACGACGAGAGCGGGAAGACGGCCGCCTTGATGCCGAACGCCACGAGGAACACGGCGAAGATCGCGGTGCGCACGCCCTCGTCGACGCCGCCGAGCCGCACCGCCAGCTGCGCCAGGTTGAGCGTGCCCGTGGCGGCGTAGGCGAAGGCGATGCCCGCCAGGAACACCAGCGACGAGAGCATCGAGACCATCACGTAGGTGACGCCGGCGTGCACCCTGTCGGCGCTGGCCCCCAGCGTGAGCAGCACGAAGCTCGACGCCAGCAGCACCTCGAAGCCCACGTACAGGTTGAACAGGTCGCCGGCGAGGAACGCGTTGGACACGCCGGCCGCCATCACCAGGTAGGCGGGCTGGAAGATCGAGACGGGCTGGTGCTCGTCGCCGTCGCGGATGCCCTGGCCCACGGCGTAGACCATGACGGCGAGCAGCACGATGTACGCGATGACGAGCATGAGCGCCGAGAGGCGGTCGCTCACCAGCGTGATGCCGATGGGCGTGTCCCATCCGCCCACCTGGATGGCGGTGACCCCGTTGCGGTCGGCCAGCACCAGCAGAGCGCACGCCACCACGGCCCCGGCGGCGAGCACGGCGACGCTGAGCGCGCGCTGGGCGCGGGGATGCCGGCCGAGCACCAGCGTCGCCGCCGCCCCGAGGAACGGCAGCAGCACCGGGAGCGGGATCAGCCATTCGATGGCGCGGACCTCGCTCATGGGCCCTCGCTCGCGCCGGCCGGGCCGAACTGGTCGCCGGCGCGGGTGATGCGGCCGGTGACCGGGTCGGAGGTGCGGTCGCGGTTGGGGGCCTCGGCGTCGCCGCGCACGCTGACCATGGCGTCCTCGGGGTCGTCGGCGATCTCGTCGTGGGCGTTGGTGGCGGTGAACGCCCGGTAGGCGAGGCTGAGGACGAACGCGGCCAGGCCCATCGAGATGACGATGGCGGTGAGGATCATCGCCTGGGCGAGCGGGTCGGCGTCGGTGTCGTAGACGACGCCGTCGCTGCCGATGATGGGCGGGTCGCCGGCCCCGCCGCCCGCCAGCAGGATGAGCAGGTTGATGCCGTTGCCGGTGAGCAGCAGCCCCAGCAGCATCTTGAGCACCGAGCGCTCCATGAGCAGGTAGACGCCGGAGGCCACCAGCACCCCCACCACCACGAGCATTCCGATGTCGGCGGTCATTGCAGCTTCGCCTCCGTCCGCGAATCGAGCCGCGCGCCCAGGCTGCGCAGGATGTCGAGCGTCACGCCCACCACGATCAGGTACACGCCGGCGTCGAAGAACAGCGCGGTGACGAGCTTGATGTGCCCCAGCACCGGCAGCGTCACCTCGAAGATCGCCGACGAGAGCACCGGCGCCCCCGCCAGCAGCGACACTGCGGCCGTGCCCGCGGCCAGCCCCAGGCCGGTGCCGAGGATCTTGCCGGCGTCGATGGGCAGCGTCTCGCCGATCTCGTAGCGGCCGCCCGCCAGGTAGCGCAGCGTGAGCGCCAGCCCGGCGGTGAGCCCGCCCGCGAACCCGCCGCCCGGGTGGTTGTGGCCGGCGAAGAAGAAGTACAGCGACAGCACCATGACGGTGGGGAACACCAGGCGGGTGGTCATCTCCAGCACCAGCGACCGGGCGCGCGGGTCGGACACGCGGGTGCCGCGCAGGCGCAGCGCGCTGGTGGGCGGCTCGCCGCGCAGCTCCTCGGGCACGTCCGATATGCGCAGCGCCCCGCCGAGCCGGTGGTGCCGGAACACCAGCGACGCGACCCCGGTGGCGGCCACCAGCAGCACCGAGATCTCGCCCAGCGTGTCCCAGGCGCGGATGTCGACCAGCAGCACGTTGACCACGTTCTTGCCGCCGCCGCGGTCGTAGGCGGCGGCGGGCATCGCGTCCGAGATGGGCTGGGCGGTGCGCGCGCCGATCGCGTAGGCGCCGATGAGCGACACGGTGAGGCCCACCAGCCCGGCGAGCACGATGCGGGCCGAGCGCAGCCGGAACAGGCGGCGGGTGGGCGCGGGCGCGGGAGCCTCGGCGGGCAGCTTGCGCAGCACCAGCACGAACACCACCAGCAGCAGCGTCTCCACCAGGAACTGCGTGAGCGCCAGGTCGGGGGCGCCGTGCAGCGCGAAGATCATGGCCATGCCGTAGCCGGTGAAGCCCACCATGAGCACCGCGGCGAGGCGGTTGCGCAGCACCGTCGTGGCCACGGCCGGCAGGACGATGAGCAGGCCCGTCGCCAGCTGCCAGGGCGAATCCCAGCCGGCGACGCCGATGTGCGGCACCCCCACCACCAGCAGCGTCACCGCGGGCAGGGCCACCAGCGTGGCGAGGATCGTCGCCTGCGTGAGCGGCAGCGAGCCGCGCTGCAGGGTGCCGGTCATGCGCAGCGAGAGGCGGTCGGCCAGGCGCAGCGCGGCCTCGTAGGCGCGGTCGGCGTTGCCCAGCGGCGGCGCGCCGGGGCTGAGCCGGCGCAGCTGCGCGTGGGCGGCGAACAGCCCGATGCCCGCCGCGAACACGATGACGGTGAGCCACAGCGGCAGGTTGACGCCGTGCCACAGCGCCAGGTGGTAGGGGTGCGGGTCGTGCGCGCCGGGCAGCGTGTCGGCGTACGGCGAGAGCAGCGTGTCGATCCACCCCGAGCCGAGGCCGGCGGCCAGCCCCGCGGCGGCGAGCAGGGCCGGCGGGGCCAGCAGCGCCGCGCCGGGGGCGTGCATGCCGACGACGGCGGGGGTCGGTTCGCGGCCCTTGTCGGCGAAGGCGCCCACCAGGATGCGCAGCGAGTACGCGACGGTGAAGATCGAGCCCAACGTCATGCCGGTGAGCAGCACGATCGCGGCGGCGGGCGCGTGGTCGAGCGCCTCGAAGGCCGCCTCCTTGCCCACGAAGCCGAGGAACGGCGGCGCGCCCGCCATGCTCGCGGTGGCGGCGATGGCGATGATCGCGAGCCCGGGGTGCGCGCGGCCCAGCCCGGCGAGCTCGCGGATGTCGCGGGTGCCGGTGGCGTGGTCGATGGCGCCGACCACCATGAACAGCGACGACTTGAACAGCGCGTGCGCCACCATGATGGCGGCGCCGGCCAGCGCGGCGTCGCGGGTGCCCACGCCCATCAGCGTGATCATGAAGCCGAGCTGGCTGACGGTGCCGAAGGCGAGCATGAGCTTGAGATCGTGCTCGCGCAGCGAACGCCAGCCGGCGAGGATCATCGTCGCCAGGCCCAGCGTGAGCACCAGCGGGCGCCAGTACGGGGTGGTGGCGAAGGCCGGGGCGAGGCGGGCCACCAGGAAGATCCCGGCCTTGACCATGGCGGCGGCGTGCAGGTACGCGCTGACGGGGGTGGGCGCGGCCATGGCGCCGGGCAGCCAGAAGTGGAAGGGCACCACGGCCGACTTGCTCAGCGCGCCGATGAGCAGCAGCACCACCGCCACGTCCACCAGCGTGCCCGAGGGCGGCGCGGCGACGATCTCGGAGAGCAGGTAGGTGCCGGCGGTCTGCCCCAGGGCGACGATGCCCACGAGCATCGCCAGGCCGCCCGCGGTGGTCACCAGCAGCGCCTTGGTGGCGGCCTGGCGGCTGCTGGCACGCTCGCCGTAGTGCCCCACCAGCAGGAACGACAGGACGGTGGTGATCTCCCAGAAGATGTAGAGCAGCAGCATGTTGTCGCTGAGCACCAGGCCCAGCATGGCGCCGCCGAAGGCCGTGAGCTCCGCGGCGAACAGGCCCAGGCGCGGCTCGTCGCTGCGGAAATAGTGCGCGCAGTACGCCAGCACCAGCGCGCCCACCCCCAGCACCAGCACGGCGAGGATCTGCGCGAGCGCGTCGTAGCGCAGCACGAAGTCCATCGACAGCGCCGGCACCCACTGCGCGTCCACCGTGGCGGCGGAATCCCACGCGGTGGCCGCCCACACGGTGCCGCCCGCGGGCACCGCGGCCAGCGCGTAGAAGGCCGACCGGCCGAACCGCCGCACGAGCAGGGGAGCACACGCCGCCGCGACGAGGTACGCGACGAGCAGTGTGATCATGCAGAGCTCCGTCCTGGGTGGCGGCGGGCGGATCCGGGCGGCCGGGCACAACGGGACGCGGCGGGCGCGCCTCCGGGCATGGACGCTGGTCTCGCACCGATCCTAGTGGAGCGTTCCGACGGTCCGGACCCCCGCCGTGGGCCTGTGGACAACCGGAGACGCGGGCGGCCCGGCCGTGCTAGCTTGGCTCCGTCCGGGCTGCGCGGGGGCGCGGCCGGGCGGGGGAAGTGCAGCAGTCCGGCGGCGCGGTGCGCCGCCACGGGGGAACGGGGGAACGTCATGGGGGAATCAGCGGGCGCGGGCGCCGGCGCGATGGTGCTGGCCGAGCCGGCCGCCATGCTCGCCGCCGCCGCGCAGCTCGACGCGGTGGCCGAGGGCATCGCCGCAGCGCAGAGGGCGCACAGCCCGGTGGTGCACGCGGCGCCGGCGGGGGCGGAGGAGGTGTCGCTGACGGTCTCGCGCAACCAGCACCTGGTGGCCGACAGCTTCGACGTCGCCGCCGCCACGGGGGCCGAGCAGCTGCGCCTGGCCGCGGCGGCCCTGCGCGCCCAGGCGGCGGGGTACGGCGCGTCCGATGCGGCCGCGGCCGCGGGGGTGCGGCCGCTCTACTGATCGGCAGGGCACGGCAGCGAAGGGGGAGTTCAGACAGTGGTGGGTTTCACAGGAGTGGTGTGGTTTCCGCGGGGCGCCACCGTCAATTCGGCGACGCTGTACGCGGGCCCGGGGCCGGTGCCGCTGGCGGCGGCGTCCGCGGCGTGGAGCGACCTCACGGCGGCGCTCACGGCGGGGGCGGCCGCGCTCACGGGCGCCGTCGGCGGGCTCGGCGCCACGTGGCGCGGCGCCGCAGCCGACGTGGCGGGCGCGAGCATGGCGGGGTTCGGGGCGTGGCTGGCCGAGACGATCGAGCACACCGGGCGGATGGCCGTCACCACCGGTGCGGGCGCGGCCGCGTATTCGGCGGCGGCGCTGGTGATGCCCAGCCCGGCCGAGATCGCGGCCACCCGTGCGGCCATGGCGGCGGTGACGGTGGCGGCCGCGCCCACGGGGGCCGGGCTGGGGGCCACGGCCGCGGCGGCCGAGGCGGCCGAGCGCGAGATGGACATCCGCGCCGCCCTGGCCATGGACGGCTACGAGGCGGCGTCCACGGTGCTCAGTGTGCCGGTGCCGTTCCGGCCGGCGCCGGCGGTGACGGTGCCGGAGGCGCACGGCGTCTCGCTGGTCGACACGGCCGTCCGCTCGCTGGCCGCCGCCGCGGAGGACGCGGGCGCCCACGCGCCGGAGGTCGCCGAGCAGATCCTGCGCGCCGGGGCGCAGGCGCCCGCGGTGCTGGGCGACGTGGCCTCGGCGGTCACGCATGCGGCGGGG
>CAZDSL010000141.1:0-4070 GCA_964507655.1 uncultured Mycobacteriaceae bacterium
GCCATGCGCATCGAGCTCGTCGCCTACGACGACGACACCTGGAAGAAGGTGCCGCTCGAGACGGCGTTCGCGCGCGAGCTGGGCGAGCCGCTCGAGCCGTATGAGCGCCTGCTGCACGCGGCGCTCACGGGCGATCACCGGCTGTTCTCCCGCCAGGACTCGGTGGAGGAGACGTGGCGGGTGCTGCAGCCGCTCATCGACCATCCGCCCGAGGTGCTCGGCTATGAGCCCGGCACGTGGGGCCCGGCGGAGGCCGACGCGCTGGTCAGCGGCCACCCCGGCTGGCAGGAGCCGTGGCTGGGCGAGCCGGGCGCGGCGGGCTGATCGACAGCCGCCCGTCCACCACGTAGGCCCCCGCCTGCTTGACCTGCCGCAGCACGGGCGACATCTCGTACCCCGTGATCCCGTCGATCGCTCCCAGGGTGCCGGTGATGAATCCGTACGCCACGTCCGGGTCGTCGGTGGTCAGCGTCGCGAACAGGTTGGCGGGGCCGGTGACGGCGACGACGAACGGCACGAGCGGATGCGCCGCCAGGGCGCGGCCCGCGGCGTCGAGGCGCCCCGGCGTGACGGTGAGCAGCAGGGCGATGGGCGTGCCGTAGCCGATGATGGCGGGGGCGATGTCCACGTCGAGGTAGACGACGCCGGCGTCGAGCAGCGTCTCCACGCGCCGGCGCACCTTGCCCACCGTCGTCCCCGCCGCGCGCGCCAGCGTCGCGTACGGGGCGCGCCCGTCCTGGATCAGGGCGTCGAGGATGGCCTCGTCGCCGAGCTGCGGCGACCACGTCCGGTGCGCCGCGCGGGGGTGCGCCGGGGCGGCGCCGGCGGGAGGATCCGGTGCGCGCAGGCGCCGGGCCTGCTCCTCCGAGAGCGCGCCGCGCAGGCCCTCCCAGTCGGCCGGGTCGCTGCCGGCGAACGGGTGCAGCACGGCGGACGCCGACACGTCGAGGACGGGCGCCGTCTTGGGCAGCAGCCGGGTGAGCAGTTCCTCGGCGTCCCGGTCGTCGCGGGCGCTGAGGTTGAAGACCACCTCGGCGCCGCCCGACACTATGGTCACCCACGTGACGTCGTCGCGCCTGGCCAGCGCCGCGGCCACGGCCTGCGCCCCCTCGGGCCGGCACCGCACCCGCACGATCCACAGGGTGCGCCCCAGCGCCCGCGGGTGGAATCCGGCGGTCACCCGCAGCAGGCCCGCGCGCTGCAGGCGGCGGTAGCGCCGGGCCACCGTCTGCTCCGAGAGCCCGATCACCTCGCCGATGAGGCTGAACGGCGCGCGCGGGTGCAGCTGCAGCGCCCGCACGATCTGTTCGTCAGACGGGCTCAGCAGGACGGAACCCTGCATCTGTTCGCCGCTCATGGAGGAAATCCTCGCAGAAGCGCGACGGATGCGGAACTTGACGCACCCTGCGCGGACACTGGGTGCCCGGAGCCGCCTGCCGGCTCCACGGCGCCGGGACGCATCGGCGCACTGCAGAGAGAAGGGCGGCTGGTGGAGAATACGATCGTGGGCGACGCACGCGGCGGTGACGCACCCGGTACCGAGGCGCGCCCGGGTGGTGCCCCTGCGGCCGGGGGCGCGGACGGCTCGACGATCGGCCGGCACAACGTGTGGACGCTGCTGGCGGTGTGCGCGGCCACGTTCATGCTGCTGCTCGACGTCACCATCGTCACGGTCGCGCTGCCCGACATCCAGCACGAGCTGCACGCCGACTTCAGCGCCGTGCAGTGGGTGATCGACGCCTACGCGCTCACCCTCGCCGCGCTGCTGCTGGTGTCCGGGTCGCTGGCCGACCGCTACGGGCTGCGCCGCGTATTCGTCATCGGCCTGGGCGTGTTCACCATCGGCTCTGCGCTGTGCGCGGCGGCGCAGGATCCGGCCATGCTGGTGGGCTCGCGTGCGCTGCAGGGCGTGGGCGGCGCCATCATGTTCGCCACCTCGCTGGCTCTGCTGGCCGTGAACTTCCAGGGCAAGGCGCGCGGCATGGCGTTCGGCGTGTGGGGCGCGGTGACGGGCGTGGCCACCTCGCTGGGGCCCATCCTGGGCGGCGCGCTCACCACGGGCGTCAGCTGGCGGGCCATTTTCTGGATCAACATCCCCATCGGCGTCATCGCCATCGCCGCCACGCTGCGCTACGTCTCCGAGACGCGCAGCCCGCACGCCCACCGGCCCGACTGGGCGGGCGCCGGCACCTTCACCGCGGCCCTCGTGGCGCTGGTGTACGGGCTCATCCGCGCCGGCGAGGACGGCTGGACCACCCCCGCCGTGATCGGCTGCTTCGTCGCCACCGTGGTGCTGCTCGCCGCGTTCGTGGTGGTCGAGCGGCGCGTGGCGCACCCGATGTTCGACCTCGGCCTGCTGCGCATCCCCACCTTCCTGGGCGGGTCGCTCGCCGCGTTCGCGATGAACGGCTCGCTCTTCGCGATGTTCCTGTACCTGGTGGTGTACCTGCAGAACGGCCTCGGCTACTCCGCGCTGGAGACGGGCGTGCGCATGCTGCTCGTCTCGGGCATGACGCTGGTGGCGGCCACGATCGCCGGGCGCGTGTCGGCGCACCTGTCCACCCGCTGGCTCATCGGGCCCGGGCTGGTCCTCGTGGCCGTCGGCATGTTCCTGATGACCGGGCTCGACGCCGGCAGCGACTGGACGCACTTCATCCCGGGCTTCATCGTCGCAGGCCTGGGCGCCGGCATGGTCAACCCGCCGCTCGCGTCCACCGCGATCGGCGTGGTGGCCCCGCACAAGTCGGGCATGGCCTCGGGCGTGAACAACACCTGCCGCCAGGTGGGCATCGCCGTGGGCACCGCGGTGTACGGCACGATCTTCGCGTCGGCCATGCGCGGCTCGCTCGAGGGCGGGCCGGCCGGGGCGCACGGCGGGCAGCTGGCCGGGGCGGTGCAGCACGGCAGTGTCGATTCGGTGGTCGGCGCGGTGCCCGAGGCGCAGCGCGCGGCCCTCACCCACGACCTGCTCGGCGCCTTCGCGTCGTCGCTCAACGACCTGCTGGTGGTGGGCGGCCTGGTGGCGCTCGTCGGCGGCATCGCGGCGTTCCTGCTGATCCGGGCGCGCGACTTCGTCCAGGCGTAGCGGGGCCCGGCCGCCGGGCGTCCCCGACGGATGGCTGGTCAGGCGGCGTTCTCGGCGGCGTCACGCCGCAGCACCGCGCCCAGCCCCACCCCGACGGCGATGAACGCGATGCCCACCCACACCGGGGCGGCGTCGGCGACGAGGCTGATGATGCCGATCGGCACGAACCACACGCTGAGGGAGGCGAGCGGCTCGCTCAGCGGCGGGCTCTCGGCGCCGGGCACGCCGGCCCGGGCGCGCGCATGGGCCGGATACCAGGCGGTGAACTCCACCGCCACGAGCATCGCGCCCACCTGGATGATCCAGCCGGTCCACAGGTTGTTGTTGTCGTGCAGCACGAAGTCGCCGTAGAACCCGACGGCCGACGACACCAGGAAGCTCGCCGCCCAGAACCACGTGATGACGTAGTTGATGCGCAGGAACAGCGGGTGGTCCCACAGCTCGCGGGGCGTCTCGTCGCGCGCGTACTGCAGCGTGAACGGCATGCGCACGGCGATCGACCCCACCGCGATCACGGTGAGCGTGATGTTGGAGATCTCGCCCAGCCACACCTCGATCCAGTCGAGCCCGGCGGGCCCCACCAGGTTCACCACCACCAGCAGCACCGCGAAGTACACGATGTTCACGGCGCCGAGCAGCTTGAGCGTGCGCCCGCGCACCACGTCGGCCGCGACGAAGGCGACGGACAGGACCAGGGCCGCGAGCACCGCCCATACGGTGCGCCCGGGCCCCTCGAACACGCCCAGGATGATCCACGGCGCCAGGCCGGTGAGCGGCCCGTCGAGCACCTTGCCCAGCCGCGTGAGCAGCGGTGGGGTGGCGACGGCGCTCTGCCGGGGAGGCCCGGAGACCTCGGATTCGGAGCTCATGGCGGCTCCCGCCCGTCGGGGATTCTGTTCTATTGAATTATGCACCCACGGCGCCCGCTCACGGGGCGTTATTCCGCACGGTGTTATTCCGCACGGGGATGTGCCGCGCCGCTGGG
>CAZDSL010000141.1:4170-7532 GCA_964507655.1 uncultured Mycobacteriaceae bacterium
CGGGGATGTGCCGCGCCGCTGGGCTCGCCGCGCTCAGCCGGCGTCGGTGAGCTGGAAGTCCACCACCGACTGCACCGAGGCGACGGCCTCGCTCAGCGCGTCGCGGCGTTCGCGGATGCCGGGCGCCGCGAGTATCGCCTGCCTATCGGCCTGCCCCATCGGCACCTGCGTGGCGAGCGCGAAGAGGCGGTCGCCCGGGTCGACGGGCAGCTCCTCGAACCGGGGCGGCGGCGGCGACTGGGCGTCCTGCTTGGCGGCGAGGCGGTCGATCGACGAGTAGAGGTCGGCGATGTCGGACACGAGGGCGCTTACGTCGACGTCGGGCGGGCCGGGCTCGTCGGGCCAGTCGCGCACCTCCGCGCGCGGGTACGGGTCGTCGTCGAGCCAGCGCACCACGGTGATGCGCGATTCGACGATGCACTCGGCCAGGTACCGGTCGGGCGCGATGCCGCGGTGCCCGGTGATGCGCACGCGCGCGCCGACGTCGGTGCGGGTCTCGCCGCCGCCCACCTCGGGGCCGCGCTCGATGAGGACGCTGCCGAACACGGGACCGTCGGGCGCGTCGAGGCAGTCTTCCAGCAGCTGACGGTAGCGCGGTTCGAAGATGTGCAGCGGCAGCCGCTCGCCGGGGAGCGCCACACCGCCGAGCGGGAACATCGGCAGGATCGGCATGCTGCCAGCATGCCGCACCGGCGCCGGATCGTGCGGCGCGGCGCGGGTTTTCGGCGTCCGCGTGACGGGAGCGCGCCGGGGTTATTACCGTGCGGCAGAGGGTTCGGCGGCGGTGGCCGCCCGCGCCCGGCCGGGGAGTCCGGCCGGCGTGCCGACGACGAAGGGATGTGCGATGCGCTACCGGTTCCTGGGCCGCAGCGGCCTGAAGGTGTCGGAGATCGTCTACGGCAACTGGCTCACCCACGGCTCGCAGGTGGAGAACGAGACGGCGACGCGCTGCGTGCACGCGGCCCTCGACGCCGGCATCACCACCTTCGACACCGCCGACGTGTACGCGGAAGGCCGTGCCGAGGAGGTGCTGGGCAAGGCGCTGACGGGCCGTCGCCGCGAATCGCTGGAGGTGTTCACCAAGGTCTTCTGGCCGGTGGGCGACCGCGGCCCCAACGAGACGGGCCTGTCGCGCAAGCACATCCTCGAGGGCATCGACGGCTCGCTGCGGCGCCTCGGCATGGACTACGTCGACCTCTACCAGGCGCACCGCTACGACCACGAGACCCCGCTCGAGGAGACCATCGAGGCGTTCGCGCACGTGGTCCGCTCCGGCAAGGCGCTCTACATCGGCGTGTCGGAGTGGTCGGCCGAACAGCTCGCCGCCGGGCAGGACCTGGCGCGGCAGGCGGGCTTCCGCATCGTGTCCAACCAGCCGCAGTACTCGATGCTCTGGCGGGTCATCGAAGACAGGGTGGTGCCGGTCTCGCGCGAGCTGGGCATCTCGCAGGTGGTGTGGTCGCCGATGGCCCAGGGCGTGCTCAGCGGCAAGTACACGCCGGGCACCGCGCCGCCCGCTGGATCGCGCGCCACCGACGACAAGGGCGGCCGCGACATGATCGCGCGGTTCCTCGAGCCTCCCGTGCTCGAGGCGGTGCAGCGGCTTCGCCCCATCGCCGACGGGCTCGGCATCACCATGTCGCAGCTCGCCATCGCGTGGGTGCTGGCCAACGACAACGTGTCGTCGGCGCTGGTGGGGGCGTCGCGTCCCGAGCAGATCGCGGAGAACGCCGGGGCCGCGGAGGTGACCCTGGACGACGACGTGCTCGCCGCCGTCGACGCCGCGCTGTCCGAGGGCGGCGCCGACGTGGTCGAGCGCGACCCGGCCAAGACGAAGAGCCCCTCGCACCGGCTGGTGTGACGGGGCGGGCGGCCGGCGGGGCGTGACCGGGCTGGTGTGACTGGGCTGGCGTGACTGGGCTGGTGTGGCTGGGCGGCCCGCGGCGCCGGCCGGGAGTCTCCGGGTTTATTCGGGCTGCGGGTCCTCGCCTGCGCCGTGGGCCTCGCCGTTCGCGCCCCGCGCTGTGCCGTTGCGGGCGCCGTTGCCGTTGACGGCGCCGTTCGCGGCATCCGGGTGCGTGCCCGCGCCGCCCATCCACAGCGCCGAGCGATCGCCGTCGTGACCCACCAGGGCCTTGCAGGCGGTGGGCGTCACCCACGGTTCGACGCGCGCGGTGTGGCCGTCGAGTCCGAGGTGATCGAGCGCCCCGCGCAGCAGGCCCAGGTGGATGCGGCAGACGATCGCCGGGTTCTCCTTGGCGACCGTGTCGAACGGGCACGCGTGCAGCGTGAGCTCGGAGGAGGCGTCGTCGGGGCTCGTGTCGTAGTCGGACTCGAACCCGAGCTCGGTGAACAGCGCGTTGATCTTGGCCGTCACGCCCCGCAGCGGTGCGACGGTGCGCTTGCCGTTGGTGCCGCCCGCCTGCGCGGACGCGTCGTCCGAGCCGGCCGCGTCGCCGTCCTCGCCGGCCTTCTCGTCCTCGGCGCCGAGGCTCTGCACGGCCCAGGAGTAGCCCGCGGCCTCGGCGCGTTCGCCGGCCGACTCGCCCTCGGGGGCGTTGAGCGCGGTCACCAGCAGCCGCGACAGCTCCACGTAGGGGTCGTCCTGGCCGTGCGCGACCTGTGAGACGGGCTCGTAGAGCAGGCGGGGTCGCCCGCGGCCGTTGCTCGGGGCGGACCGCGATGTGAGGAGCCCGGCGTTGATGAGCGCATCGAGGTGGAACCGCACGGTGGTGACGTGCAGGCCGCACTCGTCGGCGAGCCGATGGGCGTCGAGCGGTTTGCCGGCGGAACGGATGTGGTCGAGCAGCTCGACGCGGCTGGGGGACGCGAGTGCCGAGTGTGTCCTCGCGCGTGATGTAGCAGCCATGTGTGCCATTCTGCATCACAACTATTATTTGTGGCGTTAATCCGGTAATTTAGGGGGCGGGCCGGCGCGGGATCGGCCCGGAGGGAGCGTCAGTCCATGCCCTACGTGATCGCCGAACCCTGCATCGACGTGATGGATCGCGCCTGCGTCGAGGAGTGCCCCGTCGACTGCATCTACGAAGGCGGCCGCGCGTTGTACATCCACCCCGACGAGTGCGTCGACTGCGGAGCGTGCGAGCCGGTATGCCCCGTGGAAGCCATCTTCTACGAGGACGACGTGCCCGACGAGTGGAACGACTACATCGACGACAACGCGCGCTTCTTCCACGAGGCGCTGCCCGGTCGCGATGAGCCGCTCGGATCGCCCGGCGGTGCCGCGAAGCTCGGGCCCACCGGCGTCGACACGGCGCTCGTCGCGGGGTTCCCGCCGCGCGAGGAGGGCTGACGGCGAACTCCCGCCGCGCTGGCGGATCCGCGGTTCGCGCACGGGCTGT
>CAZDSL010000142.1:0-7502 GCA_964507655.1 uncultured Mycobacteriaceae bacterium
GCGGCGCCGCGGGAGGGCGGACCGGCGGCCGGGCTCGAGCCGGTGGGCGCCGGCTCCGGGGAGATGGACATCACCGATCCGGCCTCGATCCGCGCCATGCTCGCGGACGTGCGCCCCGCCGTCGTGGTCAACTGCGCCGCCTACACCGCGGTGGACGCGGCCGAGGCGGACGAGGCCGCGGCGCACGCCGTCAACGCGGAGGGGGCGGGCGCGCTGGCGGCGGCGGCGGCCGCGGCGGGCGCCGCTCTGGTGCACGTGTCCACCGATTACGTCTTCTCCGGCGCGCGCCCCCCGGCCGGGCCGGAGGGCTACGAGCCGGACGATCCGGTCGACCCGCGCACCGCCTACGGCCGCACCAAGGCGGCGGGGGAGCGGGCCGTGCGGGCCGCGCACCCGCACGCGGTGATCGCCCGCACGGCGTGGGTCTACACGGGCGGGGAGCGGCCGGTGGGCGGCGGCGACTTCGTCACCACCATGCGGCGGCTGCTGGCCGGCGGCGGCGCGGTGCGGGTGGTGGACGATCAGCGCGGCTCGCCCACCTACGCCGGTGACCTGGCCGCCGGGCTGGCCGAGCTGGCCGGGGTGCTCGTGCACGATCCCGGCCGCGCGGCCGGGCGCGTCCTGCATGCCGCGGGCGGCGGGGCGGCCACGTGGTGCGAGGTGGCGCGGGCGGTGTTCGCGGAACTCGGCGCCGACCCGGCGCGCGTGCAGGCGTGCCGCACCGAGGACATGCCGCGCCCGGCCCCGCGCCCCGCCTACTCGGTGCTGTCAGGGCGCGCGTGGCGGGAGGCGGGGCTGGCGCCGCTGCGGCCGTGGCGGGCCGCGCTCGCCGAGGCGCTGGCGGCGCGGTGATCGCGCAGAGCACGGCGGGCGCCGGGCGGCGCCGCGCCGGTGGCGGCACCTCGTTCGGCCCTGCGGGGCGCCGGTCGATACCCTGGCCCGCGTGAACGCGACCCCCAGCGACGCCCCCGGCGAGGGCGGCAGCCCCGCCCTGGCGGTGGTGACGGTGACGTACTCCCCGGGCGCGCATCTGCGCGAGTTCCTGCTCTCGCTGAAGGCCGCGACGCGCCGGCCCACGCAGGTCATCATGGCCGACAACGGCTCCACCGACGGCGCCCCCGAGGCCGCCGAGGCCGAGTTCGCCGACGCGCGCCTGCTGCGCACCGGCGGCAACATCGGCTACGGCGGCGCCATCAACGCCGCGGTGGCGCAGGTCGATCCGGCCGCCGAGTTCGTCGTGGTGGCCAACCCCGACGTGCGGTGGGAGCCGGGCGCGATCGACGCGCTGCTCGAGGCGGCCGCCCGCTGGCCGCGCGCCGGCGCCCTGGGCCCGCTGGTGCGCGAGCCCGACGGCTCCGTCTACCCGTCGGCGCGCGCCGTGCCGGGCCTGCTCGACGGCGCCGGGCACGCGCTGCTGGGCACGGTGTGGCCGTCGAACCGCTGGACCCGCGCCTACCTGCAGGACGCCCAGGAGCCCGGCGAGCGCCCGGTGGGCTGGCTCTCGGGCTCGTGCCTGCTGCTGCGGCGCGCGGCGTTCGACACCGTCGGCGGCTTCGACGCGCGCTACTTCATGTACATGGAAGACGTGGACCTGGGCGACAGGCTCGGGCGGGCCGGCTGGCAGAACGTCTACGTCCCCGGCGCCGAGGTGACGCACGCCAAGGGCCACGCCGCGGGCCGGCATCCCGAGCTGATGCTGCCGGCGCACCACCGCAGCGCCTACCGGTTCCAGGCCGACCGGCACCCGCGCTGGTGGCAGGCGCCGCTGCGGGCGGCGCTGTGGGCCGGGCTGCAAGTGCGGTCGCGGGTGGCCGTGGCGTCGGCGGTGCGCCGGCGCGGCCCGGGCGAGGGATCAGGGGAGGACGCATGACATCGACGTCGGGGCAGTGGGGGACGGGCAGCGCCCGCGCGGCCGGCACCGCGGGGCCCGCCACGGAGCTGCGGCGCTCGCTGGCGGAGGCCACCGACGCCGTGATCCTGGTGGGCGGCAAGGGCACGCGGCTGCGGCCGCTGACGCTGTCGGCGCCCAAGCCGATGCTGCCCACTGCGGGCGTGCCGTTCCTCACCCACCTGCTCGCGCGCATCGAGCGGGCGGGCATCAAGCGGGTGCTGCTGAGCACCTCGTTCAAGGCGGAGGTGTTCGAGGAGCACTTCGGCAGCGGCGCCGACCTGGGGCTGTCCATCGAGTACCGCACCGAGGAGGAGCCGCTGGGCACCGGCGGCGGCATCCGCAACGTGCTGCCCGAGGTGCGCTCCGAGAACGTGCTGGTGTTCAACGGCGACGTGCTCGGCGGCACCGACCTGGGCGCGCTGCTGCAGACGCACCACGAGCAGAAGGCCGACGTCACCATGCACCTGGTGCGGGTGGGCGACCCGCGCTCGTTCGGCTGCGTGCCCACCGACGAGACGGGCCGGGTCACCGCCTTCCTGGAGAAGACGGAGGATCCGCCCACCGACCAGATCAACGCCGGCTGCTACGTGTTCCGCCGCGAGATCATCGAGCGCATCCCGGCGGGGCGCCCCGTGTCGGTGGAGCGCGAGATCTTCCCGGCGCTGCTCACCGCGGGGGCGCGGGTGTACGGGCACGTCGACGCGTCGTACTGGCGCGACATGGGCACGCCCGAGGACTTCGTGCGCGGCTCGGCCGACCTGGTGCGCGGCATCGCGCCGTCGCCCGCGCTCGAGGGCCCGCGCGGCGAGTCGCTGGTGCACGCCAGCGCCGGGGTGGCGCCGGGCGCGCTGCTCATCGGCGGCACGGTGGTGGGGCGCGGCGCCGAGGTGGGCGCCGGCACCCGGCTCGACGGCGCGGTGCTCTTCGACGGCGCCAAGGTGGAGGCCGGCGCGGTGGTGGAGCGCTCGATCATCGGGCACGGCGCCCGCATCGGGCCGCGGGCGCTGATCCGCGACGCGGTGATCGGCGACGGCGCCGACGTGGGCGCGCGCTGCGAGCTGGTGGGCGGGGCCCGGGTATGGCCGGGCGTCCACCTTCCGGACGGCGGAGTACGGTTCTCCACCGACGTGTGAGGACGGCGCGCGTGCGCGCCGGTGTGCGAATGAGGAAGCAGGATGGCTGAGACCGCCCCCGTGTACCACCGCTATGTCGCCCTGGGCGACTCGTTCACCGAGGGGGTGGGCGACGACGACCCCACGCGCCCCAACGGGCTGCGCGGCTGGGCCGACCGGGTCGCCGAGCAGCTCGCCGCGCACGCGGCGGCCGAGGGCGGGGAGTTCGGCTACGCCAACCTGGCGGTGCGCGGACGGCTGCTGCCGCAGGTGCTCGACGAGCAGATCGCGCCCGCGGTGGCGCTGCGCCCCGACCTCGTCACCATCTACGCCGGCGGCAACGACATGATGCGCCCGTCGCTCGACCTCGACGCGCTCGTCGCACGGTACGAGGAGGCGCTGGGCACGCTCACCGCCACCGGCGCGACGGTGCTGGTGTTCACGGCCTACGACGCCGGCTGGGCCCCCGTGTTCCGCCGGCTGCGCGGGCGCACCGCGGTGTACAACGAGCTGCTGCGCCCGGCCATCGAGCGCACCGGCGCGCGGGTGGTGGACTACTGGAACATGCGCGGCTTCGACGACACCCGCATGTGGGGCACCGACCGGCTGCACATGTCGCCGCTGGGCCACACGCGCATGGCCGCCGAGGTGCTCGACCTGCTGGGCGTGCCGCACTCGGTGTCGCGCCCGGAGCTGCCGGAGCGCCCGCAGCCCACGCCCGCCGAGCAGCGCCGCATCGACCGCGAGTGGCTGCGCACGTTCCTGGTGCCGTGGGTGGGGCGCAGGCTGCGCGGCGCGTCGTCGGGCGACGGCGTGGCCCCCAAATACCCGGCGCTCACGCCGCTGCCGGCCTGAGCGCGCGTCAGCGGCGGCGGGCGAGCGCCACCATGCGCTGCACAGTCTCGTGCTCGGCCGCGTCGGGCAGCGCGTCCACCGGCCACCAGCGCAGGTCCACCGACTCGGCCGAGCGCACGGGCGCCGCGTCCGCGGGGGCGACGACGAGGTGGCGCACGTCCAGGTGCCGGGTCGGCAGTCCCAGTGAGCAGGTGATGGGGTGGGTGTGCAGCTCCAGCGGTTCGGGGTCGATGACGAGCCCGTCGATGCCCGACTCCTCCGTCGCCTCCCGCAGCGCCGCGTCGCGGAGCGTGCGGTCGGCGGGCTCGCAGTGCCCGCCCAGCTGGATCCACCGGCCCACCCGCGGGTGCAGGGTGAGCAGCACCCGCTCCATCGACGGGTCCACCACCAGCGCCGACGCGGTGAGGTGGCCGGGCGCGCAGCGGCGCAGGCAGGCGTCGCCGCGGGCGGCGAGGAAGGCCAGGTAGGCGTGCCGCAGCGCGTCCTGCGCGGCGTCGGGCGCGGCCCAGCCGCGCAGCAGGCCGACGGCGGCGTCGTGCAGCGCCGTCACCGCTCGATCAGCCGTCCGTCGAGCGCGGCGGGCGGCCGCGGCGCGAGGGCGTCCGCCGGGTGTCCCACGGCGATCGCGCCCAGCGGGCGCCAGTCGGCGGGCAGCCCCAGCACCTCGCGCACCACCTCGGGCGCGAAGATCGTCGACCCGATCCAGCAGCTCCCCAGCCCGCGCACGGCGAGCGCCACCAGCAGCCCCTGCACCGCGGCGCCCACGGCGACGGTGAACATCGTCTGCTCGGCGCGGGTGCGGCGCTCGTCGGGATAGTCGTGCGCGCCGTCGGGCACGCAGAACGGGATGATCACCTCGGGCGCGTCGTAGAGGATGTCGCCGCGGCGCACGCGCGCCTCGACCCACTCGGCCGGCTTTCCGTCGGCGAGCAGGTCGCGGCGCCACGCCTCGCGCATCGCCTCGAGCAGCCGGCGGCGCCGGTCCGGGTCGGCCAGGCGCACGAACCGCACGGGCGCGGTGTGGTGCGGGGCCGGCGCCGTGAGCGCGTCGGCGGCCGCCTCGGCGATCAGCGCCGGATCGACCGGGGCGTCGGTGAACGCGCGCACCGAGCGGCGCAGCAGCAGCGCCTCGCGGCGGCCGCGCTCGATCGACTCGGCGGTGCCCAGCCAGAACAGGTCCTCGGTGCCCTCGCGCACCAGGTCGCGGGCGCACGAGCCGTCGTCACGCGGCGTCAGGCCCCGCACCACGGCCACCGGGGTGGCGCCGAGCTTGCCCTTGACCAGGTCGCCGGCGGCGGCGATCTCGTCGGCCACCGCGATCTCGGTGACCACCAGCTCGTTGCCGTGCTCGTCGTGGCTGCCCTCGTAGGCGTGGCGCACGGCCAGCCCGGCCGCGCCGATCGCCGCGTCCGTCTGGCCGATCCGCCACGCCCGGCCCATGGTGTCGGTGACCACCACGGCCACGTCGACGCCCGCGATCCGCGCGAGGCCCTCGCGCAGCCGCCGGGCGCTGGCATCCGGGTCCTCGGGCAGCAGCGCCAGCTCGTCGGCGTGCACGTTCGAGCCGTCGATGCCCGACGCGGCCTGCACGATGCCCAGGCGGTTCTCGGTGATCAGCGTGCGGTTCTTGCGCGCCACCACCCGCACGGCCTCCTGCTCCACCAGGCGGCGCCGGGCGGCGTCGCGCGCGTCGGGGTCGGTGGGCGCGGTGACGATGCGGCCCTCGGCCTTGGAGACGATCTTGGAGGTGACCACCAGCACGTCGTCGTCGGCGAGCCACGGCGCGGCGGCGGCGATGGCGGCGGCCAGGTCATCGCCGGGGCGGAACTCCGGCAGCCCCTCGACGGCCCGGACGGTGAGCGTGCCGGCGGCGTGGTCGGCGCTCACGCGCGGACCCCGACGAGGTCGAGGGCCTGGCGGGCCATCTCGGCGGTGGCCTGCGGGTCGGTCATCATCAGCGGCGCCTCGCGCACCGCGACGCCGGGGATCTCCGCGGCGTCGCCCGGGTGCACCAGCCAGCCGTCGAGCAGCCCCGCGTCGGAGCGTGCCCCGTACATGCGGCCCACGGCCGCCGCGGACGTCTCTACGCCGATCACGGACAGGCAGGAGTCGGCCATGCCGCGCACCGGCCTGCCGCCGACGATGGGGGAGACGCCCACGACCGGGGCGGCGGTGGTGCGCAGCGCGCCGCGCACGCCGGGGATCGCGAGGATCGGCCCGATGCTCACCACCGGGTTGGACGGCGCGAGGATCACGGCGTCGGCCGTCTCGACGGCCTCGACAACGCCGGGCGCGGGGGCGGCCTTGTCGGCGCCCACCTGCACGAAGCTCTGCGTGGGCACCTGCGCGCGGTGGCGCACCCACCACTCCTGGAAGTGGATGGCGCGCTGCTCGCCGTCGTCCGGGTCGGTGATCACCACGTGCGTCTCGCAGCGGTCGTCGGTGACGGGGAGCAGCCGCACGCCGGGGTTCCACCGGTGGCACAGCGCGGCGACGACGTCGGAGAGCGGGTAGCCGGCGCGCAGCATGCGCGAGCGGATCAGGTGGGTGGCGGTGTCGCGGTCGCCCAGGCCGAACCAGGACGGGTCGGCGCCGTAGGCGGCCAGCTCCTCCTTGACGCGCCAGCCCTCGTCGGCCCGGCCCCAGCCGCGCTCGGCGTCGATCCCGCCGCCCAGGGTGTACATGCAGCTGTCGAGGTCGGGCGTGATGCGCAGGCCGTGCAGCCACACGTCGTCGCCCACGTTGACGATCGCCGTCGCCGAGTGCGCGGGCGCGTCCCCCGCGTGCTCCGGCGCCGCCGTGCCCTCGCCGCCGGGGATGCCCAGGAGCGTGCGCAGCCCCAGGAGGAACTTCGCGCCGCCGACGCCGCCTGCCAATACCGTCACCTTCACGCTGGCGAGCCTAATGCCCTGCGGCGCCGGGGGAGCGGTGGGGCGAGCGGCCTCCGGGGGCGTGCGCTGCGAACGTGTGAGTGAAAACACACGGCGAAAGCCGAGGTCGCCGTGTAGATGGCGCGCCACCCGCCGTGTCGTCACCCGGAACGGGCGCCTCCGGGTGGTATAGCGAATTTCCCGATTCGGGTTGAAGGGTGCCGGGAGGGGGTGTTTAATCACAGGCATGTGATTCGGGTGGATCCGCCCGGTGACCGATCACCATATCGTTCACCATCGGCGGGTGCACCGGGTCGGAACGGCGGGCCGGGGGGCTCGCCTGATGGAACAGTGCAGGCCCGCAGGGCGTCCCCCATGTCCCGCAGCACTTCCGCACACCCACCGTCGACCCAGCGCAGCAAACGGCACCACGACAGATGAGGACCCTTCACGATGCTCGATGAGCCCGGTGGTCACGAATCCGGCCGCAGACTGTTCCACCTGACCGACCTCTCCGCGGCCCACGGCCACGGTTCCGAACTCCCCGCGCCGCAGCGGTACCCGCAGGGCGACGAGTGCGCCGCCCTGGGGCACGGCTTCGGCGAGGCGCCCGTCGCCGCCGACCGCCCCGAGCTCGACCTCGTCGGCGGCTTCGACGGCACCGAGCTGGGCGCCGTGGAGGAGTGGCAGGACAGGGCGCTGTGCGCCCAGACCGATCCGGAGGCGTTCTTCCCCGAGAAGGGCGGCTCCACCCGCGAGGCCAAGCGCATCTGC